>NZ_JBDYCV010000138.1:0-8530 GCF_040495915.1 Shigella sp. FJ200513
CGGTGGAGCTGCATGACAAGGTCATCGGGCATTATCTGAACATAAAACACTATCAGTAAGTTGGAGTCATTACCCCGATGCTCAGACCTGGGCTGATAGGTATGTTCGCAACTGTGCAATTGCTATTCTGCCCCTATTACCTGTGGGAGTTCTAGGGGCTATTTTCGCGGGTATTGCATCACGAATGCCATTTGCCCCTATACATCCATCGGCAATGTTGTTAATAATGGCTACAGGCCAGACTCAACAGCTTATTACATTATTCAAACAGTTGCCCATACTCCCTGAAAAAGAAATCATTGAAATAATAACTGCGCAGAATAGCGTTGGTACACCTGCTTTATTTTTGGCTATGATGAACGGACATACTGACAACGTGAAAATATTTATGCAAGAAATTCAGTCACTGGTAGATAATCACATCATTCATGAAGATAATCTGGTTAAATTACTGCAAACTAAAAGTGCTAACGAAACACCTGGACTTTATATCTCCATGTTGTATGGATTCGATGAAATAATCGATATCTTTCTGAATACATTAGCCACTCCAATAGCACTAAGAGCTTTTAAACAAAAAACTGGTGATGAGTATTTTAGCCATGAAAATACATGATGGTGAGCCAGGATTATACGCCGCAATGGAAAATAATCACCCTTTGTGTGTCACACGGTTCCTCTCTAAAATTAATGGCATCGCCTTTAAATACAAGTTGAGCAAAGCTAACATCATGGATTTATTAAAAGGAGCTACAGCACAGGGAACCCCTGCATTATACATCGCCATGAGCAAGGGTAATGAAGACGTCGTGTTATCTTATATATCGACGCTGGGTGCTTTTGCAAAAAAACATTCTTTTAGTCAACATCAGTTATTTACACTATTGGCCGCTAAAAATCATGACAACATGTCAGCTGTTCATATAGCCATTCATCATAAGCATTATAAAACTGTAGAAACATATTATGCTGCTATAAATGTCATCAGCCAAAGCCTGAGTTTTAGTGCTGATGAAATAAAGACGTATTTATAACCAGCTATTTACGATATATATCGATACATAATTTTATTTTTTTCATAAAACGCAGAAACAGTGACCATGTGCACAACGCCACCCGACGGCTGTAATAACAAAAAATCCCTTGATGCCTGTCCCTTTTGTTACACTCCGTTATCACGCACAAGAGATATGCAGGACACTGGTATGCCGACTAAACGCTTTGATAAAAAACACTGGAAGATGGTGGTGGTGCTACTGGCAATCTGTGGCGCTATGTTGTTGCTACGTTGGGCAGCAATGATTTGGGGCTGAGCAGTGACAAACGAAGACAGCCAGACCGCATAACACGGTCCGGCAGATAATTTTACATGCTGTAGCCCAGCGATAAGGTTGTCCGACGGTCGGTATGTTCCGGTGCAGACTCTGGAGGTTCAGAGTTCCATGTGACGTTGTAAGCCACCTTCAGTCCAAAATGTTCATTAATAGCAACATTTAATGCGCTTTCGGAGTTCAGCGTTGTGTCTTCCGCGCCAAAGACCGAAACACCCTGCGTAAATTTAGCGTTGTCAGTCAACTGCCATGCATAAGCCCCGGAGGCATAGCCCAGCGGCTGGGTTTCACTGGCATTGTCGGTATATTTGTCGTAACGCACACCTGGACCGAATTCAAAGCGGAAACTGTGTACCGGGCCATTCAAAAACTGACGACCATAACCCGCGGTCAACACATCGCGCTCTCGATAGCCGTTATAACGGTCTGTCAGCCAGCTTGCCTGACCAAATAAATAGTCATAATCAGTTAAATTAAAGCGGCTACGCCCGCCCGCCGCATATTTTTCTGAAGAACGCTCATCATTAGAAGAAGTATTACTGGCGTTCCCCCACAGCGACCAGGCAGTGGTTTGTCCATACCAGGTCATGGTGGTGTCAGCCGTAAGTGAGGAGCTTTTCGTATTGCCTGATTGTGCAAGATATCCTGCGTTCAGATTACCTTCGAAAGGTTTTTTAGCGCTGGCAGGATCGTCCATGACAGTAAAAACGGAATCATCGGCAGCTGCATTCAGTGACGCAAACATGCCCCCCGCCAACATAACGATGGCAGGAACTGTCTTCAAAAGCTTCATTTATCAAGAGTCCGTACAACAAAAAAAGAGACCATCGCGGTCCCGGAAACTTTCTTAAGGATCAAAGATTAGCGTCCCTGGAAAGGTAACGAATTATAAAAAGGCGCGAATAACTTAGCAATGTATTCTTATTTCATTTTTTGAATAAGCATGTGGCGAAAACAGATTTTTATTTATATATATTTATCTGCAAAATTTTAAATAAAGCTCTAATAAATCATATTGTTAATTTCTTCACTTTCCGCTGATTCGGTGCCAGACTGAAATCAGCCTATAGGAGGAAATGATGGTACGTATCTATACGTTGACACTTGCGCCCTCTCTCGATAGCGCAACAATTACCCCGCAAATTTATCCCGAAGGAAAACTGCGCTGTACCGCACCGGTGTTCGAACCCGGGGGCGGCGGCATCAACGTCGCCCGCGCCATTGCCCATCTTGGAGGCAGTGCCACAGCGATCTTCCCGGCGGGTGGCGCGACCGGCGAACACCTGGTTTCACTGTTGGCGGATGAAAATGTCCCCGTCGCTACTGTAGAAGCCAAAGACTGGACCCGGCAGAATTTACACGTACATGTGGAAGCAAGCGGTGAACAGTATCGTTTTGTTATGCCAGGCGCGGCATTAAATGAAGATGAGTTTCGCCAGCTTGAAGAGCAAGTTCTGGAAATTGAATCCGGGGCCATCCTGGTCATAAGCGGAAGCCTGCCGCCAGGTGTGAAGCTGGAAAAATTAACCCAACTGATTTCCGCTGCGCAAAACCAAGGGATCCGCTGCATCATCGACAGTTCTGGCGAAGCGTTAAGTGCAGCACTGGCGATTGGTAACATCGAGTTGGTTAAGCCTAACCAAAAAGAACTCAGTGCGCTGGTGAATCGCGAACTCACCCAGCCAGACGATGTCCGCAAAGCCGCGCAGGAAATCGTTAATAGCGGCAAGGCCAAACGGGTTGTCGTTTCCCTTGGTCCACAAGGAGCGCTGGGTGTCGATAGTGAAAACTGCATTCAGGTGGTGCCACCACCGGTGAAAAGCCAGAGTACCGTTGGCGCTGGTGACAGCATGGTCGGCGCGATGACACTGAAACTGGCAGAAAATGCCTCTCTTGAAGAGATGGTCCGTTTTGGCGTAGCTGCGGGGAGTGCAGCCACACTCAATCAGGGAACACGTCTGTGCTCCCATGACGATACGCAAAAAATTTACGCTTACCTTTCCCGCTAACAAAAACATTCCCCCAGCATTGGGGGAATCACCACCAACCTGTCGGCAACGCGTTTCTCCGACTATGCTCAAAAGTCATGTGATAACAAAGGGGTGAACTATGGCCAGTGGCGATCTTGTCCATTATGTCATAACCGTCATGTTGCATGAGGATACATTGACTGAAATTAACGAGTTGAATAATTACCTGACTCGCGACGGTTTTTTGCTCACCATGACGGATGATGAGGGAAATATCCATGAGCTGGGGACTAACACTTTTGGACTTATCAGTACCCAAAGTGAAGAAGAAATTAGAGAACTGGTTTCGGGGCTTACCCAAAGTGCAACCGGCAAAGATCCTGAAATCACCATCACGACCTGGGAGGAATGGAATAGCAACAGAAAATAAATGGTTTTTGGGCAATAATCAGTCTGTGGTGTGCGTTAGCTCGTGTTTTTACACCGCATTCTTGCGCTAACCTTATGATCTGGCAGACAACATGGGAGAGACATCATGTGGCAGGCAATCAGTCGTCTTTTGAGCGAGCAGTTAGGTGAAGGCGAAATCGAACTGCGTAATGAACTGCCTGGCGGAGAAGTCCATGCCGCATGGCATTTGCGCTATGCAGGACATGACTTTTTCGTCAAATGTGATGAAAGGGAACGGCTTCCCGGTTTTACCGCCGAAGCCGACCAACTGGAGTTACTGTCGCGTAGTAAAACCGTCACCGTGCCTAAGGTTTGGGCAGTAGGCGCTGACCGTGACTACAGTTTTCTGGTGATGGATTATCTCCCACCTCGTCCGCTGGATGCGCATAGCGCATTTATTCTTGGTCAGCAAATTGCGCGTTTACATCAATGGAGTGACCAACCACAATTTGGCCTCGATTTTGATAACTCGCTCTCCACAACTCCACAGCCCAACACCTGGCAACGTCGCTGGTCAACGTTTTTTGCTGAACAACGGATTGGCTGGCAGTTGGAACTGGCAGCAGAGAAAGGGATCGCTTTCGGCAATATCGACGCCATCGTCGAGCATATTCAGCAGCGTCTGGCCTCGCATCAACCGCAGCCTTCTCTGTTGCACGGCGATTTATGGTCCGGCAACTGTGCGCTGGGTCCGGATGGCCCGTACATTTTCGACCCTGCCTGCGACTGGGGTGACCGAGAGTGCGACCTAGCGATGTTACCGCTGCATACTGAACAGCCGCCACAAATCTATGACGGCTATCAGTCAGTATCCCCGCTACCTGCCGATTTCCTTGAACGTCAACCGGTTTACCAACTCTACACGCTGTTAAATCGTGCAAGATTATTTGGCGGTCAGCATTTGGTTATTGCTCAGCAGTCATTGGATAGATTATTAGCAGCATGATATGGGTTGAGGATAATGGCCGCTCCGTGCGGCCTTTTGATTAAATAAACCCAAGCAGAGAAAAGAACACATAACCTGCAGCAATACAAATAACCGGCAGGATATATAGTGAGAAAAACTGCAGGAAAATAGTATGGTGCGGAACAACAATACGGGACTCAATTTGTTCACGCGTTAGCCCCTCTTCCCCTTTGGCTTTTTCCAGAATGAGTTGATCTTCAACACCTTCCCGCAAGAAGCGCGCCTGGCGACTCATCCGGGCACCGGAATCCTGCAACGCCAGTCCGACAAAAATCAGGATGAAAATCACCCAGAACATAACGTTCACACCACCATTAAAATTAGGGGTCGGGGAGTTATACCAGAACAGATTCAAAAAAGGCGTATTCGCCTGCATCATATCGATCATGACATGAGCAAAGTCGAGCATGACCGCATTAATGCCTTCCTGGTTTTCCTGCCGGGTATTCATAAATTTCAGCAAAGAAATCAATGTAGAGATCAATGCAGGTATAAAAATCACCCAACCCAAAATCCTTTTCAAAACAGCAATGCGTCCAGCTTGTTGATACGTCATGAGTTCTCCTTGATTAAGACGCGTCGTTTCACTTAGTTTACCTGTAGATATCTGTTTTCGCCCATTCTTTAAAGGCGATATGATAGGCGCTTAATCATAAGCACGGCTTAATACCTTACACATAATGCTCTAAAGGAGAGGTTGTAATGTCAACCCCGCGTCAGATTCTTGCTGCAATTTTTGATATGGATGGATTACTTATCGACTCAGAACCTTTATGGGATCGAGCCGAACTGGATGTGATGGCAAGCCTGGGGGTAGATATCTCCCGTCGTAACGAGCTGCCGGACACCTTAGGTTTACGCATCGATATGGTGGTCGATCTTTGGTACGCCCGGCAACCGTGGAATGGGCCAAGCCGTCAGGAAGTAGTAGAACGGGTTATTGCCCGTGCCATTTCACTGGTTGAAGAGACACGTCCATTATTACCAGGCGTGCGCGAAGCTGTTGCGTTATGCAAAGAACAAGGTTTATTGGTGGGACTGGCCTCCGCGTCACCACTACATATGCTGGAAAAAGTGTTGACCATGTTTGACTTACGCGACAGTTTCGATGCCCTCGCCTCGGCTGAAAAACTGCCTTACAGCAAGCCGCATCCGCAAGTATATCTCGACTGCGCAGCAAAACTGGGCGTTGACCCACTGACCTGCGTGGCGCTGGAAGACTCGGTAAATGGCATGATCGCTTCTAAAGCAGCCCGCATGCGTTCCATCGTCGTTCCTGCGCCAGAAGCGCAAAATGATCCACGTTTTGTATTAGCAAACGTCAAACTCTCATCGCTGACAGAACTCACCGCAAAAGACCTTCTCGGTTAATGACCAGGGGCAGTGATCACGCTGCCCCTGGTTCTTTATCTGAATTTGCATTCAACTGACGGATTAATCGTCAATTTAAGAGAAAGAGTTACACCGTCACCACTTCCGTGCACTGTATAAAAATCCTATACTGTACGTATCGACAGTTTAGTGAGTTTTATCATGACGGCGGAAGGTCACCTTCTCTTTTCTATTGCTTGTGCGGTATTTGCCAAAAATGCCGAGCTGACGCCCGTGCTGGCACAGGGTGACTGGTGGCATATTGTCCCTTCCGCAATCCTGACGTGTTTGTTACCGGACATCGATCACCCAAAGTCGTTTCTTGGGCAGCGATTAAAATGGATATCAAAACCGATCGCCCGCGCTTTTGGGCATCGTGGTTTTACCCACAGTCTGCTGGCGGTATTTGCGCTGCTGGCAACCTTTTACCTTAAGGTTCCGGAAGGCTGGTTCATTCCGGCTGATGCGCTACAAGGAATGGTGCTGGGTTATTTGAGCCACATACTTGCCGATATGCTGACACCCGCCGGTGTTCCCCTGCTCTGGCCATGCCGCTGGCGTTTCCGCTTGCCTATCCTGGTTCCCCAAAAGGGCAACCAACTGGAACGTTTTATCTGCATGGCATTATTTGTCTGGTCGGTATGGATGCCCCATTCATTACCCGAGAACAGCGCTGTTCGTTGGTCATCGCAAATGATCAATACCTTGCAGATCCAGTTTCATCGGCTTATTAAGCATCAGGTTGAATACTAAAAAGGCAAAAATCACCTTTCTGGAATAAGCAATTCCATTTGAATATAAGAGCCAGCTCACAGTTCTGTTAATCTTGCGCCAACACTATGACTGCTACGCAGTGATAGAAATAATAAGATCAGGAGAACGGGGATGAACTTTCCATTAATTGCGAACATCGTGGTGTTCGTTGTACTGCTGTTTGCGCTGGCTCAGACCCGCCATAAACAGTGGAGTCTGGCGAAAAAAGTGCTGGTGGGTCTGGTGATGGGTGTGGTTTTTGGCCTTGCCCTGCATACCATTTATGGTTCTGACAGCCAGGTACTTAAAGATTCTGTACAGTGGTTTAACATCGTTGGTAACGGCTATGTTCAACTGCTGCAAATGATCGTTATGCCGTTAGTCTTCGCCTCTATTCTGAGCGCGGTTGCCCGTCTGCATAACGCATCTCAGTTAGGCAAAATCAGTTTTCTGACCATCGGTACGCTTTTGTTTACCACGCTGATTGCGGCGCTGGTCGGTGTGCTGGTCACCAACCTGTTTGGTTTGACGGCTGAAGGTCTGGTTCAGGGTGGTGCAGAAACTGCACGTCTGAACGCCATTGAAAGTAACTATGTTGGTAAAGTCTCTGATCAGAGCGTTCCGCAGCTGGTCTTGTCCTTTATCCCGAAAAACCCGTTTGCCGATCTTACCGGAGCCAATCCGACGTCAATTATCAGCGTGGTAATTTTTGCCGCATTCCTCGGCGTAGCTGCATTGAAACTGCTGAAGGATGATGCGCCGAAAGGGGAACGCGTCTTAACCGCTATCGATACCCTACAAAGCTGGGTGATGAAACTGGTTCGCCTTGTCATGCAGTTGACCCCTTACGGCGTTCTGGCTCTAATGACCAAAGTGGTTGCAGGTTCTAACTTGCAAGACATCATCAAACTGGGAAGTTTCGTTGTCGCGTCCTACCTCGGTCTGCTGATTATGTTTGCTGTGCATGGCATTCTGCTGGGCATTAATGGCGTGAGTCCGCTGAAGTACTTCCGTAAGGTATGGCCTGTGCTGACGTTTGCCTTTACCAGCCGTTCCAGTGCTGCGTCTATCCCACTGAATGTGGAAGCACAAACGCGTCGTCTGGGCGTTCCTGAATCCATCGCCAGTTTCGCCGCCTCTTTCGGTGCAACCATTGGTCAGAACGGCTGCGCCGGTTTGTATCCGGCAATGCTGCGGTGATGGTTGCGCCTACGGTTGGCATTAACCCGCTGGACCCGATGTGGATTGCGACGCTGGTCGGTATTGTTACCGTTAGTTCCGCAGGCGTTGCCGGTGTCGGTGGTGGTGCAACTTTCGCCGCACTGATTGTGCTGCCTGCGATGGGCCTGCCAGTAACCCTGGTGGCGCTGTTAATCTCCGTTGAACCGCTTATCGACATGGGCCGTACGGCGCTAAACGTTAGTGGCTCGATGACAGCTGGCACGCTGACCAGCCAGTGGCTGAAGCAAACCGATAAAGCCATTCTGGATAGCGAAGACGACGCCGAACTGGCACACCGTTAATTCTTATGCTGGCAACGGTCCGTTTTGTATAGGGGCCGTTGCTTTACTTTTTAAATGTTCCATCGCGGCGATGCATACTGACTCATATTTAGGTAATGCTGCCAACTTACTGATTTAGTGTATGATGGTGATTTTAAGGTGCTTGCGTGGCTTCCATTTCCATCA
>NZ_JBDYCV010000139.1:0-8366 GCF_040495915.1 Shigella sp. FJ200513
GGCATTTCCGCAGCAATGATGCGGTCGCGGGCATCTTCAAATGCCTGTGTCAGCGGTCCGGACAGCGGGATTTTCACCACATCAATGGGGTAACGATTTTTGCCGTCAATACGCCGCATCACATGCCAGCGACCATTCGCCAGTTGCTGAATAAACGCATCCCGGAAAAGGTATTTCCCCACTTTCAGTACGCTGCCACGATGACGTGAGTTGCTGCCATGCCGGGAGCGGGCCAGTCTGACCTGTGCGGTACCCAGCTTAATGGCGGGCAGGTTACCCCGGTTAACACGCATGCGGGCATACATTTTTCCTGAGGGGCTGGCTTTAAGCAGCCTGACACGCTCCCTGACCGTTTTCAGGGGAATACCTTTCACCTGGTTATCCCCGGCAACGGTATTCTGCGCAACCTGCCGTGTGGCGACAGAAACAATCTTTGCCGCCACACGGTTTACCGCCCATGCGCTGGTCTGTGGCACCATGCGGGTATCGAGGCTGTTCAGATTGCGGATGGCATTCTCAAGTCCCTTCATCATATCGCCTCATTCTGGCATTATTCTGTGGGGCAGGACTGCCCCGCCTTAACCGGATATAACAGCATCCCCCGTCATCCGGAGTAATACGATCCACAAAGAAAGAATCATCCCCGATAGTTAACGTATCCTGACGGCGTAACTGCGATATATCTGCCGTTTTCACAAACAGGCACGGTGAGGAATCCTCAAGCCGGATCCCCCCGGCAACAAAAGAAATACTTTCGGGATCATCAAAAACCCCTGTCAGGTGTGTCCCCTCAAGTTCTCCGGACGTAATGACGGCGCTGATCCCCATATCACGGAGAATGACTTCATTGACACCGGCAAGCGCAGCATCAAACAGATTATCGAAACCGTCCACGACATCTCCTGTTACTGCCTTTTTGCCAGACCACCTGCCGCCATGCTGGCAGCCACCTCAGCAGAAACACGAAACGACGTTCCCGGTGAAACAAATATCACTGAACCATTACATTTTGTATGCAGTGTCGCCAGTGCCACCACCGTAACCTGCCCCGTTTCGTCTCCGGTAACAATGCCTGGCTGTTCAGGAACTGACTCGCCTTTATGCGCGGTCGGATCATCTTTCGATGGTGAGTACGTATCCGGCTCTGCGACCTCCCCCGCATCTCCAAGCTCTTCCTCCAGTTCCGCCACTCGCTGCGCAATATCTGCCGCACTACCGGAGACATCCGGTTCACGCCCCAGCCTCTCAGCCAGCTCACAAAGACGTTTCAGGTTTTCTTCTTTCGTAGCCATACCCGCTCCTGATTGAATGAAAAACGGGAGCATTTAGCTCCCGCTCACGGATTATTTCACCTGCACCACCACAAACTCATCCGGATCCGGCAGCACCATCAGCGGCGCGGACTGCGTCATGGTGAATTCACGCGCCGGATCACCCACGGTCAGCCAGTGTTTCGGATAACGGGAAGACGCCACCACGCCTTCAGACAATGCCTGCGCATCCTGAATGGCACCGTAGCAACGAATACCCTCTGCGGCCGTATTTCCCAGTACCAGTGTGCCGTCCGGCAGATAACGTTTTTCGGTACCGTCCTCTGCCACATAGGACGTTTTTGCCACCACGATTGCCAGATCACCATAATACCCTTTGAAGGACACCACCGCCCCCAGGTCTTTCACTGCCGTTTCCAGCTGTGAATTTGAGCCACGACGGGTATCCAGTTTTTCGCGGAACAGCTTAAAGCCATTCAGCAGACGCCAGACCTTACCATCCATAATGGCAATATTGATGGTGCCGGAAGCAAAATCACAGTACGCATCCAGATCATGCGTCGGATCAAAGGTATCGCGGTCCTGAGCGCTCCACTCCGTCCCTCCTGCCTGCGTAATGTTATTTCCCACCGACCGGCCAAAATCGACCTCAACAGTTTCAAACTGCTCTCCTTCCATGGTGTATTTGCCATACAGCACGGCATTCACCGCCTGCATCTCTTCCACCTGGACAATGGCGTGCTCTTCCTGTTTGAGGTTATCGGTGATGATACGCAGGCGACGGTAAGCCGGGCCGTTCAGCTGGGCCGGATCTTCACCGGGAAGACGCTCCACCGCCTGCTGGTAATTAAATTCGTGTTTCGGCTTAACGTAGCCCGGGCGCAGTACACGAGTTTCACCGCCACGGTGACGCAACACCTTTCCTTCAACAACCGGGGAGACATAGGCCGCCACCGGCGTTTTTCCGGTAATTTTGTCCAGCATTACCTCTTCGGTATGGAAATTCACCGTACGGCGGAAAAACAGCTCCAGAAACAGCGCACGAAATTTAACTTTTTGTTCGGTATAACCGAGTAACTGGCGGGTCGTAAACAATCCCATAAATCAGTTCCTTTCATTCAGAAATCAGTCAGGCTACCGCAGTGACCTGATAAAATGTTACGGCAGCGCTGCGTGACTCAGGGCACTGCCGGCAAAGGCATTCGCCTTTTTGTGTGTATCCACTCTCTCAGGCCAGTGGATGGCCTCCGTCGCAAAGGTCCCCGACTTGTAATACGTCAGCACCGTCTCTGTACCTTCAAGCGGCAGTACCAGTATGCCAACCACATGGCCTGCCTTCTGTCCGTCCCAGACCACCAGTTTCCCGGTATCCTCATCCAGCATCAGGGGCGTCAGAGCCGGTGTTGCCGAGGAAATCCCGCTGCAGCCTGTGGCGGTATGGGCCGGATCATTACCGGCAAAAATACGTACTTCCGCACGCTGTTCAGTGATGGTTTTCGTTACCATATTGTAAAAACCTCATATTGATGGTCAGCACTGACTTCATGGCATGGCCATGAGCATTTTCACGTCCGCATCACCGTCTGCTGACGTCTGTGGCACGCCACCCTGTACCGCTGCCGGTGAATGGTTCGCCATGAAATGTTCAAACATGGCGGTTGTGGATGCAGAAACCGGTTCTGCCCTGCCTGAGGCTGCCGCCAGTACAGCCCGGGCATTCTCCACGGTCATCCCCGGACAGGCCGCCAGTTTTTCAGCCTGCGCCTCTGCCCCTTTTGCCTCATCCAGGGCCATAATCTGATCACGAAGTGAGGGTCCGGCATTCGCCTGCGGTGAAGCAGCCAGAATCGGACGGGCTTTTTCCACCGTCATCTCCGGCATCGCCGCCAGCGTTGCCGCCAGTTGTTCACGTCCTTTCGCCTCTTCACATGCCATAATGCGATCGGCTTCACTCTGCGCAGATACACCAGATTGTTGCGGTGCCGCCACGGCCAGAATCGCCCGGGCCTGCTCAACGCTCATACCCTGTTGCCCTGCCAGCATCGTGGCCAGTTGTTCACGTCCTTTCGCTTCCTGACACGTCAGGATCCCCATCACTCGCTGGTTCTCCTGCGCGGCAGCCTCCGTTGCAGTTAATTGCGGCATAGTGCCTCCTGTATCGTGTGTGTTCAGCGTCGCAGCCATCACGCTGATGGCGTCCGACGCATTGATTAATTCATCCGCCAGTTCGGCCTCAATACCGGACTGACCTTCAAAAACGGCGGCCTCTGTTCCCATAACCGCATCCACAGATAAACCGGTATACATCGCCACTTTTTCAGCAAACATCCGGCGCGCCGCATCAATGCGCTGCTGCATGTCCTGGCGAACCTTTGCTGGCAGGGATTCAAACTGATTGCCATCCACCTTGTGCGATCCGGCGTAAATCAGCGTGATATCCACACCGGCCTGTGCCAGATGACCGGCATAGCTGACATGGCCCATCATCACCCCAATGGAGCCGATACGGGATGTCTGGGTAACCAGCCGTCGGGAGCAGGCCGATGCCAGTAACATGGCGGCTGAACAGGCCGTGTCATTGCACAGTGCCCAGACAGGCTTCAGCTGCCGGAGACGGTAAATCATGTCAGCGCAGTCAAACGCGCCGGTGGCCTGCCCGCCAGAACTGTCAATGTCCAGCAGTACGCCCCGTACCTGAGTGTCCGCCATTGCCTGCTGAAGACAGGCGACAATGCCGTCATAGCCAGTCATTCCGGAAAATGGCCGCATGCCACCCAGCCGGTGTACCAGCGTGCCGGTCACCGGCAGTACAGCAATACCGTTCACCACCCGGTAAACACGGGCAGGTCGTTTGCCTCCGGCCATGTACTCGTCCGTTTCAGCCAGCATCCCGGGAGCGTCAAGCTGTACCTGCTGTTGCGGTACCGAAAGGCTTGCTGCGCCCATCTCACGCCCGAGCGCGCAAAAGAAAACCCGCGCATAGGCGGGCTCCAGAAGCAGCGGCTCATTGAATGCCGCAGCGATAATATGTGAAAGATTACGTCTCACGTGATGTTGTCTCCTCTTCCGGCCTGCGACTCTCCGCTATCTGCTGCTGATACGCCTGGGCTATCCACACCGGACGTGAGAGTCCGGCTTTTTCGCGCTCTGCGGATTCCCTGACCTGCTGGCGGAAAATGTCCTGATAATCTTCGCCCATCAGTGCCAGTTCTTTCTCATACGTGCTCAGTCCGGCCTCAATGCGCATCACCGATTCCTGGACCTCCTTGAGCCCGTCAATGGCCATTCTTCCGGAGCTAATCCACTCTGCCCGTGACCAGGCTGAACGCGCCTGGTAAAAATCAAAACGCGCCCGTGGCGGACGAATAATCCCCCGAAGAAGCGCCTCTTCCAGCCAGCAGGAAAACATCTGCGTGGCCAGCCGGGCCGCAATAAATTTTCGCCGCCCCATAAAATAGCGCCACGACTCATTGGCGGAGGCGCGGGCACTTGAGTAACTGACCTTCGAGTAATCACGGGACAACTGTTCGTAGGAAACGCCAAGACCGGCTGCAATATACCGCAGCAGCGCCTGTTCAAGCGCCGAAAATCCATTGTCTGAATCCTGCGCTGTCTGCAGGTTCAGCGCATCGCCAGGAAAAAAGGTGCGGAATTTTAACACCGCCCAGCGTCACGTTATTCGTGTCATACCAGCGGGTGAACTTCTCCAGAATATTAATAAGCGGATTATCCTGCTGACCTTGCGGTGCCCCCGCGATATATTCAAATGCCTTTTCGGTATCAAGTTCACTTTCGATTGTGGCTGCATACATCGCCTTCACAATGGCCGACTGAAGCTGCGTGGCCTGCAGGGAGTCCAGCATCTTCATCCGCTCCATTACGCTGTAAAACTGATTAGCCCCACGGGTCTGCCCGTCCTCCACCGGCTCAAAAATATGCAGCATGGCCGGACGCCCGGTGGGAAGCTCACGCGGGATCCGCTCCCAGCGTCCGGCACCAGAGAACGGAAAATCATCCTCACAGATATGGTACGCAATCGCCCGCCCATACCGATCGACCTCAACCCCGGCCCGCAGAAAGTGGTTCCCCATACCGTGTCCTGGCGTGTCCACCCGTTTCGGACTCACGGCTTTAAAACGCGTACGGAATAACTGCGTGGTTTCCGTATCCCAGACCGGCTGCACAAAGATTTCGCCGTTAAAGGCATGCACGCCCACCCCTTCACGGATAAATTCCGTAAACGTGCGTTTCCCTTCCACGTCGATCTCGCCAAACATTCCTTCTGCGTATTCCGACCAGGCTGCTTCCACCTCCCCGACAAAACTTTTTGCCGTGGTCTCCCGCATCCCCAGCCAACGCCAGTTCAGACGGTAGCTGATAAGAAACATGTGCCCGACGATATGATCCTTATGCAGGGCCACCGCATTAGCCGCGATACCGTTATTGCGCACCAGATCATCTGCCCGGGCATTCCCCAGACGCAATGCAGGCAACAGGGCCGCATCGGCACTCTGCGCCGGTGGTAACCACTCTGCCATTTGCCCGCCAAATCCTGCGCCGCCTCCGTTGTAGCTGAGACTCTCACGAAGCGGAACGCCGTTCACATCAATCAGGACAGGCGTTCGTTTCATAACCTCACTCCCAGCGGTCGGCGGCGTCGGGTCGTACCCAGAACCGACTCCGCATCGTTGATCGCACGGTTAAGCTCATTCAGGGACGCTGCCGTATATTCGATCCTGCGACCGTCTTTCTGTACCGACACAACCCGTTTACCGGTTAATAAATCAAGGCGCGCCTGACGCAGCGCCTGCAGTTCAGCGACTGTAACCATTCACTCCTCCGGACAGCTTCGCTGCCAGTTCTTCAAGGGTCGGTTGTGCAGTTGCATCCTTGCGGGATGCAACTGCACAGCCAGATCAAGTTGCCAGCGTTGCACGGACACACGTAATGCCGCATAGGCATACACCAGGCAGTCCAGCGCTTCGTTACGCCGCTTTTTGTTATCCCACAACAGACGCATCTTTCCTTTTTCCCACTTTTCCACCAGTTCCTCCGCCACCAGTTGTTGTGCCTCTGTCTGCGAAAAAATCTCCGGATTATCAGGAAAGCGGATGGCATACGATGTGGCCTCATTCACAGGGGTGGGATCGGCCTTCATTCGGGCATAGAGAATTTCTTTTGCGGTATCCGTCCCCACCTCACACAGATACACACCCCGCTGATTGCGGGTTTTCGGCATGGTGATCACCGGCTTGCCATAGACAGAGGCACCTTTTACCGGCAGTACCCGGAAAATACCGTGTTTTTTTGACCTCTGATACACGATTTCGCCATCGATCCCCCCGATATCCCAGCAGACACGGGAAATGGTCATTTCGGTACCGTCTGCATGGCGGTATTTTTTATTGATCGCCGCATCCACACGTAACAGCGTCTCTTCCTCATCAGGACGTCCCATGATGATGATTTTATCCACCAGAAAGGCTTCCTCTCCCGGAGCCCACCCCCAGACATACATCTCAAAACGGTTTCGCTGCGAGTCAATGCCCGCCGTCAGATAAACCACCCGGACAGGCACCGTTGCCGTGTAAGGCACAACCTTATCCATCAGTACCTGGTGATCGAGTTTTTCGCCCACGGCCTCTTCCCAGGTCTCGCCCAGCGTGGTGTTCACAAAAGTTTTCACGCCGTTGGGATCTTTCAGTGCATCCAGCCAGTCACAGACTATCTGTACCCTGGTGGTGAACGGACTGTACGCCGTCCATATATGGAAAGTGATGGAGCGCGGCGGCGGAATTTCATTACCCGAAGCACTGAAAAACGTCAGACCGTCACACGTCCACATCCCGGTATTGTCACAAATCCAGCGCCCCCCGGTCTGATCAAGTTCAGACTGACGGATCACGCAGCCATTATGTTCACACAGGTAATACACCGTTTCCGGTTTACCCTTCTCCCATTTCAGGCCAAACGACGTCGCATCATCGCCAAACTTCAGATACTGCTCCTCCCCGCAATGAGGGCAAGGGACATAAAACCGCATGAAATGCGCAGATTCATTCGCAGCTTTTTCAATCTGACAGGAGCCTTTAATTTTTGGCGTTGAACCGCGTATGGATTTTGGCCATACCGAACCTTCAATACGTTTATCGCCAAGCAGTGTTGGCGAACCTTCTTTTTCCACATCCGGTTCAAACGAGGAGAGTTCGTCATAGCAGACCACATCGACAGATTTTTCACGGTAGTTTTTGGCAGCAGCACCACCCAAACACCAGAACCCCACACCAGAGGAAAAACGCTTCAGTGTGAGCGTATTATCCCGGTGTTTCCGGCCCAGCCAGGGAGAAAGTTTTTTCAGGCAAGGAACATCACGAATTGTTGCTTCCACGTGAGACTTCATAAAATCTTCAGCAGCTGAGTCCGTCGGCTGAAAAAGAAGAGTGTTGCGGGATTTGTGCTCAATAAAATACCCGATCACACCAAGCACCATTTTTGTATAACCAACACGGGCAGATTTAATCAGGTTAACTGTACGAATCTCGTCATTGCCCATGCAGTTCATGATGGCGACCTGAAACTGCAGCGTTTTCCATTCCCCCTCACCGTATGACGATTCTTTAGGCAGGTAATAATTTTGATCGGCCCATTCTACAGCCGTCACCGGCAATACCCTGACCAGTGGCTGCAGTGCGATAGTGACTGCCACCATCATATTACTCAGTTGTTGTTCTGATATATTCATCGAGTAAATCCGGTAATTTATCCCCCGCACGCGCGCACTGATTCGCTCCCTTAGCAATAAGGATTTTCAGATGATCAATATGACGCGGCGTTAAATCCGGGAACTGTCGTTGCATGGACAAAGGAATGGAGTCAAGCGTACTGGATAAAGCCATCGCCAGCTTACTAAGGGCAAAAATACAAAATCCGGTATCGATAAGATTTCCTTTTGACACCTGATTTTTTAACTGCTGTGCGACAGCCTGTTCTGCGGTCAGTTCCCATCTGGCAATGAGTAGTTTGAGGTGTACTGGCAATAGCGGACACTACCATTTGTTCTTTTTTTAAGCAGCCATCTGATGATATTTTTCCCTG
>NZ_JBDYCV010000140.1:0-8066 GCF_040495915.1 Shigella sp. FJ200513
AGCTGATAGAAACAGAAGCCACTGGAGCACCTCAAAAACACCATCATACACTAAATCAGTAAGTTGGCAGCATCACCCGACGCACTTTGCGCCGAATAAATACCTGTGACGGAAGATCACTTCGCAGAATAAATAAATCCTGGTGTCCCTGTTGATACCGGGAAGCCCTGGGCCAACTTTTGGCGAAAATGAGACGTTGATCGGCACGTAAGAGGTTCCAACTTTCACCATAATGAAATAAGATCACTACCGGGCGTATTTTTTGAGTTATCGAGATTTTCAGGAGCTAAGGAAGCTAAAATGGAGAAAAAAATCACTGGATATACCACCGTTGATATATCCCAATGGCATCGTAAAGAACATTTTGAGGCATTTCAGTCAGTTGCTCAATGTACCTATAACCAGACCGTTCAGCTGGATATTACGGCCTTTTTAAAGACCGTAAAGAAAAATAAGCACAAGTTTTATCCGGCCTTTATTCACATTCTTGCCCGCCTGATGAATGCTCATCCGGAATTCCGTATGGCAATGAAAGACGGTGAGCTGGTGATATGGGATAGTGTTCACCCTTGTTACACCGTTTTCCATGAGCAAACTGAAACGTTTTCATCGCTCTGGAGTGAATACCACGACGATTTCCGGCAGTTTCTACACATATATTCGCAAGATGTGGCGTGTTACGGTGAAAACCTGGCCTATTTCCCTAAAGGGTTTATTGAGAATATGTTTTTCGTCTCAGCCAATCCCTGGGTGAGTTTCACCAGTTTTGATTTAAACGTGGCCAATATGGACAACTTCTTCGCCCCCGTTTTCACCATGGGCAAATATTATACGCAAGGCGACAAGGTGCTGATGCCGCTGGCGATTCAGGTTCATCATGCCGTTTGTGATGGCTTCCATGTCGGCAGAATGCTTAATGAATTACAACAGTACTGCGATGAGTGGCAGGGCGGGGCGTAATTTTTTTAAGGCAGTTATTGGTGCCCTTAAACGCCTGGTTGCTACGCCTGAATAAGTGATAATAAGCGGATGAATGGCAGAAATTCGAAAGCAAATTCGACCCGGTCGTCGGTTCAGGGCAGGGTCGTTAAATAGCCGCTTATGTCTATTGCTGGTTTACCGGTTTATTGACTACCGGAAGCAGTGTGACCGTGTGCTTCTCAAATGCCTGAGGCCAGTTTGCTCAGGCTCTCCCCGTGGAGGTAATAATTGACGATATGATCATTTATTCTGCCTCCCAGAGCCTGATAAAAACGGTTAGCGCCGGGGTTGGATTTTTCAGCGTTCCAGCTAAGGCTAAGGCATTCCTGTTCAAGCGCAAGCCGGGCTATAAAGCGCATTATCGCTTTACCCGTGCCCTTATTTCGATCGCACTGAGAAACATACAGCTCTTTAATATGCAGCTGACCGCTGTATCGGGGCGAGGGATAAAGAATATTGCAACATGCCAGGCCAGTAATGTTATTGCCGCAGCGCGCTCTGATCACCAGGGTACCGGAAAGCCGGTTGAATAACTTTTTACAGAGATAATCCTTCATCAACGCTTCCTGAATGATACCTTCGCCATAATAGGGGTCGTCTCAGAAAACGGAAAATAAAGCACGCTAAGCCGGTTGCAGAGGCCGTAGCGGCCTGAACTTCCCCGCGCCGATCTTGGCGCTGCTGCGCCATAGGTAATCACCGGTCAGGTTGATGTGCTCCCAGCCGAGTGGCGACAGGTACTGCAATAGCGAGTCATCGACGGCATGACCATTGCCGCGCAACGCATGCGCCGCACGCTCCAGGTAGACCGTGTTCCACAGCACGATGGCCGCCGTCACCAGGTTGAGGCCGCTGGCCCGGTAGCGCTGCTGCTCGAAACTGCGGTCACGGATTTCACCAAGGCGGTTGAAGAACACGGCACGGGCCAGCGCATTGCGCGCCTCGCCCTTGTTCAGCCCGGCATGCACGCGGCGGCGTAGCTCGACGCTTTGCAGCCAGTCGAGGATGAACAGCGTGCGCTCGATGCGGCCCAACTCGCGCAGCGCGACGGCCAAGCCGTTCTGGCGCGGGTAGCTGCCGAGTTTCCTGAGCATCAGCGAGGCCGTCACCGTGCCCTGCTTGATCGAGGTGGCCAGCCGCAGGATTTCGTCCCAATGGGCGCGGACGTGCTTGATGTTGAGCGTGCCGCCGATCATCGGCTTGAGCGCGTCATAGGCGGCATCGCCCTTCGGGATGTAGAGCTTGGTGTCGCCCAGGTCGCGGATGCGCGGCGCGAAGCGGAAGCCCAAGAGGTGCATCAGGGCGAAGACGTGATCGGTGAAGCCCGCCGTGTCGGTGTAGTGCTCCTCGATCCGCAGGTCGGATTCGTGGTACAGCAGGCCGTCGAGCACGTAGGTTGAGTCGCGCAGGCCGACATTGACCACCTTGGTGTGGAATGGCGCGTATTGGTCGGAGATGTGGGTGTAGAAAGTCCGTCCTGGGCTGCTGCCATATTTTGGGTTGATGTGCCCCGTGCTCTTTGCCTTGCTAGCGGTTCGGAAATTCTGTCCGTCCGATGATGATGTGGTGCCATCGCCCCAGTGCCCGGCAAAGGGATGCCGAAACTGAGCGTTGACCAGTTCAGCCAACGCTGTCGAGTACGTTTCGTCGCGGGTATGCCAGGCTTGCAGCCAAGCGAGCTTCGCGTAGGTCGTGCCGGGGCAGGACTCGGCCATCTTGGTCAGGCCCAGGTTGATCGCGTCGGCCAGGATCGTGGTCAACAACAGGTTCTTGTCCTTGGCCAGATCGCCCGATTTCAAGTGCGTGAAGTGCCGGGTGAAGCCCGTCCACTCATCGACTTCGAGCAGCAGTTCGGTGATCTTGACGTGCGGCAGGACCATGGCTGTCTGGTCTATCAGCGCCTGCGCGGTGTCGGGCACCGCCGCATCCAGCGGCGTGATCTTCAAGCCCGACTCGGTGATGATGGCATCCGGCAGGTCGTTGGCTGCCGCCATGCGGTTGACGGTGGCAAGTTGTGCTTCCAGCAGCGTCAGCCGCTCATGCAGATATTGTTCGCAGTCGGTGGCCACGGCCAGCGGCAATTCGCTGGACTGCTTGAGGCTGGTGAACTTCTCGGGCGGTACCAGGTAGTCCTCGAAGTCCTTGAACTGGCGTGAACCCTGCACCCAGATGTCGCCCGAGCGCAGGGAGTTCTTCAACTCGGACAGCGCGCACAGTTCGTAGTAGCGCCGGTCGATGCCGGCGTCGGTCATCACCAGTTTCTGCCAGCGCGGCTTGATGAAGCCGGTCGGTGCATCGGCTGGCAGCTTGCGGGCGTTGTCGGTGTTCATGCCGCGCAGCACCTCAATGGCATCAAGCACGTTTTTGGCGGCGGGCGCGGCCCGCAGCTTGAGCACGGCAAGGAATTCCGGTGCATAGCGGCGCAGGGTGGCGTAGCTCTCGCCGATGCGATGCAGGAAATCGAAGTCATCGGGTTGCGCGAGCTTCTGCGCCTCGGTGACGCTCTCGGCAAAGGAATCCCAGGACATGACGGCCTCGATGGCGGCAAACGCATCGCGGCCTGATTGCTTGGCGTCGATCAGCGCCTGACCGATGCGCCCGTACAGACGTACCTTGGCGTTGATGGCCTTGCCTGACGCCTGGAACTGCTGCTGATGCTTATTCTTGGCAGCGTTAAACAGCTTACCCAGGATGCGGTCGTGCAGGTCGATGATTTCGTCGGTGACGGTGGCCATGCCCTCGGTGGCCAGCGCCACGAGAGTGGCGTAGCGCCGTTGCGGCTCGAATTTGGCCAGGTCGGCGGGTGTCATCTGGCCGCCCTCGCGGGCAATCTTGAGCAGGCGGTTCTGGTGAACCAGCCGCTCGATGCCGGTAGGCAGATCGAGTGCCTGCCATGCCTTGAGGCGTTCGATGTGTTCCAGCATATGCCGCGAATTTGGCTTGGCCGGAGACTGGCGCAACCAAGCCAACCAGGTCGTCTTGCCGTTGTCCCGGCGCTTGAGCAGATCGTCGAGGCGGCGGCGATGCGCGTCCGCCAGTGGTTCGGCCAAGGCGTCGTAGATGCGCCGGTTAGCACGGGTGATCGCCTCGGCACTCGCCCGCTCGACGGCGTTGAGGGCGGGCAGAATGACCGACTGCCGCCGCAGGTGCCCGATCAAGGCGCTGGCCAGCACGATGCCTTTGTCGGTTTGCATCGCCAGCTCGGTCAGCATCTGGACGGCCTGCCGGTAATGGCTCATGGTGAAGGGCCGGAAACCGAACACGGTTTGCAGCTCGCTCAGGTGCTCGCGCCGGGTCTGCTCCCGCTGGCCGTACTCGTTCCAGCTTTCGACGCCGACCTTGAGCTGGTCGGCGACCAGCTTCAACAAGGGCGGGAACGGTAGTTCATCGACGCCCAGGATGACGCCGGGAAAGCGCAGGTAACAGAGCTGCACCGCGAAGCCCAGCCGATTGGCTGGCCCGCGCCGCTGTCGGATGATCGAGAGGTCGGTATCGTTGAATGTGTAATGTCGGATCAGGTCGTCCTTGGAGTCCGGCAACGCCAGCAGGCTTTCCCGCTCGGCGGCGGACAGGATGGAACGACGTGGCATATTTACTGATCCGTTCTCAAGTATTGATACAGGGTTTCGCGACTGATTCCGAATTCACGAGCAAGCTTGGTCTTTTGCTCGCCAGCCTCGACACGTTGGCGCAGTTCGGCAATACGCTCAGACGACAGGGATTTCTTCCTGCCACGGTAAGCCCCGCGTTGCTTGGCGAGCGCAATACCCTCGCGCTGACGCTCGCGGATCAGGGCGCGCTCGAACTCGGCGAACGCGCCCATCACCGAGAGCATCAGGTTCGCCATCGGAGAGTCTTCGCCAGTAAAACTGAGGTGTTCCTTGACGAATTCGATATGCACGCCGCGTTGTGTCAGCGTTTGCACGATCCGGCGCAAATCATCGAGATTGCGCGCCAGGCGATCCATGCTATGCACCACCACGGTGTCGCCGGTGCGGGCGAAGCTTATCAGCGCTTCCAGTTGCGGACGCTTGACATCCTTGCCGGATGCCTTGTCGCTAAAAGCGCGATCAACCTTGACGCCTTCCAGTTGCCGTTCCGGGTTCTGGTCGAAGGTGCTGACCCTGATATACCCAATGCGCTGTCCAGTCATGGAATTCCCTGCAAAATGTCAGGGAAGACTCTATGACCTTCAACGAGATATGTCAATAAATTCAAAATTCAATCCTATCCTGACGCAATTTACACATGGCATCTGACATCAGGTTAGGGTATGCCTCAACCTGACGGCGGCGAATCACAAGCGTCCGGTTTGACGCTGGTTTCGGTCGCAGTGCTGGCCCGCGCCTGGAAGCGCTGATAGCACTCCAGCCCGCAGAAATGCTCCACGTACTCGGCCCCTTCCGGCGTGAAGGCGGCATCGAGCGGGATTTCCTTGCAGCACACGCAGCAACTGGTGCTCGGTTCATTGGCGTTCATGGTGGTGTTCCTCCATTGGTTGACGAAGCCGACGAAGGCCGCCGCCGGCATCGGCCTGGCGAACAGGAAACCCTGCACCGTGTCGCAACCCGCCTGCCGCAACCACGCAAGGCAGTCGGGTGTTTCCACACCCTCGGCTACCACCTCCATTGTCGTTTTCAGAAGACGGCTGCACTGAACGTCAGAAGCCGACTGCACTATAGCAGCGGAGGGGTTGGATCCATCAGGCAACGACGGGCTGCTGCCGGCCATCAGCGGACGCAGGGAGGACTTTCCGCAACCGGCCGTTCGATGCGGCACCGATGGCCTTCGCGCAGGGGTAGTGAATCCGCCAGGATTGACTTGCGCTGCCCTACCTCTCACTAGTGAGGGGCGGCAGCGCATCAAGCGGTGAGCGCACTCCGGCACCGCCAACTTTCAGCACATGCGTGTAAATCATCGTCGTAGAGACGTCGGAATGGCCGAGCAGATCCTGCACGGTTCGAATGTCGTAACCGCTGCGGAGCAAGGCCGTCGCGAACGAGTGGCGGAGGGTGTGCGGTGTGGCGGGCTTCGTGATGCCTGCTTGTTCTACGGCACGTTTGAAGGCGCGCTGAAAGGTCTGGTCATACATGTGATGGCGACGCACGACACCGCTCCGTGGATCGGTCGAATGCGTGTGCTGCGCAAAAACCCAGAACCACGGCCAGGAATGCCCGGCGCGCGGATACTTCCGCTCAAGGGCGTCGGGAAGCGCAACGCCGCTGCGGCCCTCGGCCTGGTCCTTCAGCCACCATGCCCGTGCACGCGACAGCTGCTCGCGCAGGCTGGGTGCCAAGCTCTCGGGTAACATCAAGGCCCGATCCTTGGAGCCCTTGCCCTCCCGCACGATGATCGTGCCGTGATCGAAATCCAGATCCTTGACCCGCAGTTGCAAACCCTCACTGATCCGCATGCCCGTTCCATACAGAAGCTGGGCGAACAAACGATGCTCGCCTTCCAGAAAACCGAGGATGCGAACCACTTCATCCGGGGTCAGCACCACCGGCAAGCGCCGCGACGGCCGAGGTCTTCCGATCTCCTGAAGCCAGGGCAGATCCGTGCACAGCACCTTGCCGTAGAAGAACAGCAAGGCCGCCAATGCCTGACGATGCGTGGAGACCGAAACCTTGCGCTCGTTCGCCAGCCAGGACAGAAATGCCTCGACTTCGCTGCTGCCCAAGGTTGCCGGGTGACGCACACCGTGGAAACGGATGAAGGCACGAACCCAGTGGACATAAGCCTGTTCGGTTCGTAAGCTGTAATGCAAGTAGCGTATGCGCTCACGCAACTGGTCCAGAACCTTGACCGAACGCAGCGGTGGTAACGGCGCAGTGGCGGTTTTCATGGCTTGTTATGACTGTTTTTTTGGGGTACAGTCTATGCCTCGGGCATCCAAGCAGCAAGCGCGTTACGCCGTGGGTCGATGTTTGATGTTATGGAGCAGCAACGATGTTACGCAGCAGGGCAGTCGCCCTAAAACAAAGTTGGGCGAACCCGGAGCCTCATTAATTGTTAGCCGTTAAAATTAAGCCCTTTACCAAACCAATACTTATTATGAAAAACACAATACATATCAACTTCGCTATTTTTTTAATAATTGCAAATATTATCTACAGCAGCGCCAGTGCATCAACAGATATCTCTACTGTTGCATCTCCATTATTTGAAGGAACTGAAGGTTGTTTTTTACTTTACGATGCATCCACAAACGCTGAAATTGCTCAATTCAATAAAGCAAAGTGTGCAACGCAAATGGCACCAGATTCAACTTTCAAGATCGCATTATCACTTATGGCATTTGATGCGGAAATAATAGATCAGAAAACCATATTCAAATGGGATAAAACCCCCAAAGGAATGGAGATCTGGAACAGCAATCATACACCAAAGACGTGGATGCAATTTTCTGTTGTTTGGGTTTCGCAAGAAATAACCCAAAAAATTGGATTAAATAAAATCAAGAATTATCTCAAAGATTTTGATTATGGAAATCAAGACTTCTCTGGAGATAAAGAAAGAAACAACGGATTAACAGAAGCATGGCTCGAAAGTAGCTTAAAAATTTCACCAGAAGAACAAATTCAATTCCTGCGTAAAATTATTAATCACAATCTCCCAGTTAAAAACTCAGCCATAGAAAACACCATAGAGAACATGTATCTACAAGATCTGGATAATAGTACAAAACTGTATGGGAAAACTGGTGCAGGATTCACAGCAAATAGAACCTTACAAAACGGATGGTTTGAAGGGTTTATTATAAGCAAATCAGGACATAAATATGTTTTTGTGTCCGCACTTACAGGAAACTTGGGGTCGAATTTAACATCAAGCATAAAAGCCAAGAAAAATGCGATCACCATTCTAAACACACTAAATTTATAAAAAATCTAATGGCAAAATCGCCCAACCCTTCAATCAAGTCGGGACGGCCAAAAGCAAGCTTTTGGCTCCCCTCGCTGGCGCTCGGCGCCCCTTATTTCAAACGTTAAACATCATGAGGGAAGTGGTGATCGCCGAAGTATCGACTCAACTATCAGAGGTAGTTGGCGTCATCGAGCGCCATCTCGAACCGACGTTGCTGG
>NZ_JBDYCV010000141.1:0-8016 GCF_040495915.1 Shigella sp. FJ200513
ACTTAAATGCGAGGTAACTTATTGATTTAAATGGTGCCGATAATAGGAGTCGAACCTACGACCTTCGCATTACGAATTATAAGAATCCGCTTGTAATTCAAAGGATTATCCCATCAACACTGCGCTCACACGTCCCACCACATCAAAACATGTAAAGCCTTGCAAGCCATTGTGAGGCCTTATGTGTCTCAGTTTTGTCTCATCAGACATAGCAAGTATCGATCAATTGAGACTTGGATGATAGACTTCATGCCTTTCAGAGCTCATTGATTAAATAAATGTTAAAGTTATTTGTAAAGTACACATCTATAGGTGTGCTGAACACACTTATACACTGGGTGGTTTTTGGTGTATGTATCTATGCCGCACATACCAGTCAGGCTCTGGCAAACTTCACAGGTTTCGTAGTGGCTGTGAGCTTTAGCTTCTTCGCGAATGCAAGATTCACATTCAAAGCATTGACTACAGCGATGCGCTACATGTTATACGTGGGATTTATGGGAATATTGAGTGTGATTGTTGGTTGGGCAGCTGATAAATGCTCACTTCCTCCAATAGTCACTCTTATCACCTTCTCCGCCATCAGTCTGGTGTGCGGTTTCGTCTATTCAAAGTTCATTGTCTTTAGGGATGCGAAATGAAAATATCTCTTGTCGTTCCTGTCTTCAATGAAGAAGAAGCGATACCTGTTTTCTATAAAACGGTACGTGAATTCCAAGAGTTGAAGCCATATGAAGTAGAAATTGTATTCATAAATGACGGAAGTAAAGATGCCACAGAGTCAATTATTAACGCGCTGGCTGTTTCAGACCCGCTAGTTGTTCCGCTGTCATTTACACGCAACTTTGGTAAAGAACCAGCCTTATTTGCAGGGTTAGACCATGCAAGCGGCGATGCTGTAATTCCTATTGATGTCGACCTGCAAGACCCAATTGAGGTTATCCCTCATCTTATTGAAAAGTGGCAGGCAGGTGCTGACATGGTGCTTGCTAAACGTTCAGACCGCTCAACTGATGGACGACTGAAACGTAAGACAGCTGAGTGGTTCTATAAATTACACAACAAAATAAGCACCCCAAAGATCGAGGAAAATGTCGGAGATTTTCGACTCATGTCTCGTGAGGTTGTGGAGAACATTAAACTGTTGCCTGAGCGCAATCTTTTCATGAAAGGCATACTGAGCTGGGTGGGTGGTCCGACGGATGTCGTTGAATATGTACGCGCAGAGCGTGTTGCTGGCATCTCAAAATTTAATGGCTGGAAATTATGGAATCTGGCACTGGAAGGTATCACAAGTTTTTCAACCTTTCCTCTTCGCGTATGGACTTATATAGGCTTGTTTGTTGCAAGCATTTCATTTTTATATGGTGCATGGATGATTATAGACACCCTTGTCTTTGGTAACCCAGTACGCGGGTATCCCTCCCTGCTTGTATCAATACTTTTCTTGGGTGGAGTGCAACTGATCGGGATTGGTGTTCTCGGAGAATATATAGGTAGAATCTATATTGAAGTAAAAAATAGACCCAAATACATCATAAAAAAATCTCATCGAGGTAACCCATGATTAAAATTAATTTATTTAAAAATGCAAATCTCCTTGCCTTCATATCATGTTTTGCAATATCAATTTATTGTTATTGGGGGTGGTTGTACGATGGAACACTTAATATTGATGGCGAGTTTACAAATAATTTTTATCAAACAATCACGCTTGGGCGGTGGTTTCACACTTTTTTGCGACATTACTTTCTCCCTGAGCCTTTTTCACTTTATATAACACCATTAATAGCCTTATCTTTTATCATCATTTCAGCATTTATAATCTGCAGATCGCTAAAGCTAGAATCTTATGAATTATTGATAGGTATGTTAGTATTTATTACCTTCCCTCAGATCTCCTATCAATTAGAGTTTCTTAACCAAGCTGATACTGTGGGAATTGCTTTTCTACTGGCAGCGATATCAGCAATTATTTTTCACTCGCAAAAAAATAGGATTGTGATATTTTCTGGTATAGTACTGTCCATTCTTTCAATGGCAATCTACCAAACATTCGTAACATATATTATTGCATTCGTCATTGGGTTGCAGATAAATTCGATAATACGAAATGAGAAAAATATTCGTGAATCTTTTTATAGTTCATGTTTATCTCTATCCCTCATAGCTTTATCTACCTTAATTTACCTGCTATTAACCAAAGCTATCAAGCATTATTTTTCGCTTGAATCGAACGAGTACATCTCAAATTATATACAAAATGCAAGCGATATTAAATGGCTTGTTAAATCAGCCATAGATAATATATATAACTTCTATAACAATCCTCCCACTGGTTTAAACCTATACAAGTGGTTACTGATTCCTTTATTAATTCTGATGTTTACCCTAACATATAAATTAAAAACAAGATCAATTTATTTGATTTCATCAATCATTTTCATTTATATACTTCCGGTTATATTTATCGTTGTTGTTGGCTCAGGGGCGCCACCTCGCCTGTTTGTTTTAATGCCTATAGTAGCAGTAATTTTGTTTTCTTGCTTAAGCAATTTTCGCTCTATAAAATACCTAAACTGCATGTTTTTTTTATTTATTATATTTAATGGCGTTTCAACATCCAAAAATCTATTTTTGAATGATACTCTCGCAAGACAGAAAGATATCTCTTTAGCTAAAGAAATATCATACACATCTCAAACAAAAGGCATTTCCCTTAACGGAAAATATATATATATATATGGTTCAAACGACTCAGGAAATATGCTCTCCATGAGCGCAGACACTTTTGGAAAATCTTTTTTTTGGTGGGATGGTGGCAACTATTTTAGGATGGTTGCATTTATGAATTACTATGGAATCTGTAATTGCAAACCAGCAAATAAAGAACAAATAGAGAAGATTTATCCAATTGTGAAGAGTTTACCTTCCTGGCCGAATCCAGATTCGATAGCTGAAATAAATGGTTTGGTGATAATAAAACTATCAGAGAAAAAAGGGTGGCTTCCATTTAATATTTAGCTTTGATAGATTTATTTATTATTAAAGAGCGCCTCCCTTTTTCAAGCTCAAAATAATACACACATCAATGGATGCAATCACAAATAGACGGAGGGGCTGAATGCCCCTTTAAATACCTTACACTCAAATATCTATATACAATCACACTAACCGTTTCTAATATTAGTCAATTAAAAAATTAGCAATACCATTTACAAGCGTTTACCCAAACTTAACACTGAGAATTGAAGTTTAACCGCCTAATTACATAACACTAGCGACTCTGCTTTTGGGAGGCATGGGTCACTCAGGCCAAATGACATCCGACGGTTTCACGATGAACTACGGCAAAAGAATATCAGAGCCCTCATTCCTCCCCGAAAGGCTGAGGGATCCCCAGAAAATTTTCATCAGTAAGCCAGCACCATACTTCGGTAAGTGCTGGCCAACCGGCACAATATCTTTTCAGGTTGTGCTCGTCGTAGAAGTTCAGGGTTAAATCTCAGGACGTTTTCAGCCAGCGTCAGAAAAGACAATACTCTTCGTTTTTTGAGACTATTAGCCTGATACTTTAAATGAAATCCTTTATTTTCAAAATGATAACCAAGTAGCCAGAGTACGATACTGGCCAGTGTAACCAGTAGACTTAATACCAGAAAACGCTCTCCCCTCCGACTTCTGCTCGCCCGAAGGCCAAAACCAAAGCGTTCACTTTTTTCATCCCGAAAGTTTTGCTCTATCTGCATTCTTCGACTGTACAGTTTCATGATTTTTTTGGCATTAAACTCAGCTGTATTGCTGAATATTAACCATGGTTCTCTGCCTGCGGCTTTTTGTTCTTTTTCCGTTGTTGGTAAGCCCGGCCTCCCTCTGGCACGCCTGCTTTTTCTGCCTTTAGGTGAATGTTTATAAAGATAAAAATGTCCTTCACACTGCGAGCGTTTTTTCCGGGCCAGGGTTCCCGTCCCCAGGTATTTTGCCTCTGAACTCCCCCTGCACATTTTTATGTCCAGCCACTTATCTTTGTCACTATCCAGCCTGAACTTCACTACCCCCCTGATACGACCAATAAAATCCCATCCCTGTGATTTGATATGACGGAACCATGCACTTTGAAAACCAGCATCAGTAACAATAACAACACGAGTCCGGGGAGAAATGGCCCCGGAAAGCGCATCCAGAAAAGCGATTTCCACCGCCTCGTTATTTTTTTTTGACGGGAAGACCTGACTCATCAGGGGGATAGAGCGACCGTCGCAGAGGAGGCTGGCACGAAGGACATGATATTCCTGAAAAGGGTAACCGCTCCAGTCAACAGCGATAACACACCACGACAGTTTATTTGTCATCATGGATGTAATATTTTTGAATATCAGAGGGATATCATTATGAAGTCGTTTATTACCCAACAGACAGTCAACGCGTTTTATTTTATCTTTCACGCGAGCAGGACCGGGTAAATGCCGGCCAATGCTGGTAAGAGAAAGAGATGCGCCACCGACTAAAGCAGCAGCAGAATCAATAATGGCATTTTGTCGATACTGATGCGTGGAAGCTAAAGCATTACGGAAAAAAGTCTGGCATACTTTACGGGCAGGCATAGAGGTGATCTCATTGAATTTGTTAGCGCAATCAGTAGATCACAAAACTCTATGCCTGTCTTCTTTTCTGGGGATTCCTCAGCCTAAAAGGGAGCGGGCTCTGGTCTGGTGAGTATGCAGATCGTAAAGGCTATGACCATGGTGCGAGAGTGGCAGGTATGCCAGAAAGAGGATGTATTGCCTGAAACTCTAACCTGATGCAGAGACGATTATCTTGAACCTGATTTATTCAACAAAGCCGCTGGCAGAATGTTACGAAAGTTATCGCGGCCGCAGGCTGATTTGATATCGATACTATCGGTGGTACTGCGGAAGTAAATGCCTATATAGTGCGACTTTGAAAAATAATAAATTAATATTGAACTCGTTGATTAATAATCATAAACTTTCAGGCATTCATATTTGCAATGAGTGTTTAAAAATCACACAAAACTGGAGAGCCTACTTTAAATGTATAATAACAAAATCGACAGCAACAGAAAAATAAGACATGATTGGGTTGATGCTTTAAAATTTCTCGGTATTTTTGCTATATATTTAGGTCACCTTGGGTTGGGGGCTGGCAAATTGTATCCTTTTGTTTTTAGTTATCACGTCCCACTATTCTTTTTCGCTGCTGGTTTTTTTACTATCAAAAAAATGACTTATCTGTTTTCGATTATATCAAGTCAAAGTTTTACAGATTAATGATTCCATATTTCACTTTTGCATTTTCTATATTAATAATAAACACAATTAACTCAGGTGAGACGATTGATTATATATACAACCACATTTATGATATAATATATGGTGTTAGAAATAACCAATTCGTAGGAACAATATGGTTTATAAACTGCCTTTTTGTTATAATAGCAATTGATGCAATCTTTAGAGAAATAGTCAAGAACAATATAGTGATTTTAATCATATCACTGTTATCGTTCATGTTGTCACAAACAGTGCTCAATCATAACCCATTACTAGATCCTCAATGGTTTTGGAACATAGACTCCGCTATGGCATACTGGTGGTTATTGCCTCTCGGTAGATGTATGTTTTTAGAATTAACACGTGACAGGTTTTTTGGAAAATCTAAAATTGGTTTCATTGTCTTCTCAATTACCGCTATAATGAGTGCGTATCAACTACTTAACCAGAAACCTTTACTTTTTAAGATTATCTCAATATTCAATGCAGACATAATATCAAGTAGTTATATTCAAGCTATTAATACTATTATCACCACGGTAGGCTTGATAATCTTTAATATTTTCATAGCAAAAATAATTTGTGGAAATGACTTTATTGTAAGAGCTGGAAGAAATACTCTTAACATATGTGGAATGGAGTATATCACCAAATTATTTATCCCTATGGCTTTAGCAATTATAGGCTTCAGCGTGACTATTCCAAATCCTATCTGCGCAATCATATATACCTGTATTTGTGTATATGTATCAGATAAAATTGGCCATTGGCTATCGAGGACAGTCGGTGGGCCATTTTTGATAAAATGATAAAAAGGCGCAATTAATTGCGCCTTTTTATAGATATATAGCGCATATTTATGCTCAGATTATACTGTTAAAATTAATGCGCAAATGTTACGGTTTTCTTTCCTAGCAACTGAAGGGAATGTTCGAAGTGCAAACATAAAATTACCCCTTCACTGAACAGATATTCAGTCGACCAACACATGAGAAAGAAATACACCAGATGAATTAAAATATCATATACTTATTAATCAAAGAAATAAAAGCATAAACAGTAGGTGGTGACGCTGATAAACTGGCTATAAACAACCTGGAAGGTGATGAGCTATCGCAATATAATTTATTGGCGAATTATTTGAAGCCAATTGATAACACCAGTGCTCAAAAGACTCCCCCCGGTAACCATAAGTAGCTAATATCTAGTACAGTTTCGATATCTATTATCGTTACTGCGTCGATATAGTCTAAATAGCTGCACCTAATTCTGCCACACTTGTCGTTTACAGATGGGTAATGTGTTGCGTATGGGCAACAAAACTCAAGCCAGATATAACACAACCTAGCTGAGAACGCCTTCCTGATGCTTCGCCCAGCAAGGGCTGAGCGAAAGTGGAGCACTTTTCTGCGCAGCTATTTAGGACAGTATTGAGTCATATTGTTTATGTATGAGTTAAGTTTCGTAATATCAATTAAATAAAATAAGTTGAAATCATTGTAGAAGTGAGCATTATACCCAGGCTACCTGAACCTACTGAAAAACGAGTATTATTCCAACAATTATCCTAGATTAACAAGTCTATTTATTTGGATGCATAGGCCACTCGGGTTTTACTACATTAACACGCATAAGCAGCACCCGATATTTTTTCCATGCCAGTAACAGTTTCGTTTCATCATCTGTTGCCATACCTAAATCAACCGCATCCTGAAGCGGAGCTATTACATTCGTTGCCTCTGCTATCAGTGCAGATTTCTTTTCATCATTTATTAAGGCTAATTGTTCTGGTGTTGGAGAAGGACGGTCAACAATGACAGGATGACCGTTCTCACCACAGGTAATCATTTTTGTTACACTCTGTGCATTAATCAGTGTTTTCCACTCTGATTCCGAGATTTCCACTGCATCATCAGGAATATTGGTGCCGTGAAATTCAGTCGAATAAAATCCGTTTGTCGATGCAGAATAAAAATATGACATTTTGTTAATATCCCATTGCAATGTAATACGCATCAGCAGATGAACCGTATCCTGAACCGGGCGACACAGTAATATTAAATCCAGTGTTCTGGACACTTGTCGCCGATACAGTCGGCTGCCCAGCCGCGCCAGTAACGTTCAATGTAACTACGACAGCAATTACTCTTGAGAACGTCATCGGGAACCTCATCCCGTATGTTGAAGATACATTCGGGGCACCATTCAACTGACCGCACTGTAAAATTAATCCAGACGGAAATTTTTGCGCAGCAGCCGTTACGGTATTAATTGACGCGAACAGGCTCATATCAGGTATCTGATTCGCCCCTGTACCTACATTCCTTTTAGCTGCTTCTCCCAAACCAAGGTTTTCGAGAGCCGTTTTCACCGTGCCATCCGATTTGATATCGCCAAACGGATTCTTGCGGCTTAACAGCAGCGCGCGAAGTGCGGTAAGCAACTGATCGTGCCGCCCCTTCTCCAGGCTGGCACCGGATGCCTCCACCACGCTGCAAAGCTCCTCCTGCAACATGTCAAAGTAGTCATCATCCAGATCGGTGGCAGGCGTGCCAGTCTGGGGGTTACCACGGGTAAAACCGTTCTTACCCGCGCCGAACTTATCCTTCTTCGCGGTTTTCGTGTCTATACGATGCATGGATTACTCTGAGGTGTACTGGCAATAGCGGACACTACCATTTGTTCTTTTTTTAAGCAGCCATCTGATGATATTTTTCCCTGA
>NZ_JBDYCV010000142.1:0-7900 GCF_040495915.1 Shigella sp. FJ200513
TTTCTGCTCATTATTAGCTCCTTCTGATGCCATTCTATTTCAGGAAGGAGTGTCCGTTAAACTCAGGCTACCTCACTCCTTTGTGAGAAATCAAATTACCGCGTAGTGAAACCGAAGCGCCATCGTGCATGTTTTTTGCGAAATCAACGGTCATTTTTTTTGCATCATCGGTTCCGCGATAGCCATCTTCTATTGCATGAGGCGGCGGTGGCGCTGCATCCTGTTTTAAACCGCCCTGGTCATCTGCCAACGCATAAGGCATGACAAGAAAACTTGCTAATACAATGGACTGAAATTTCATACTAACTCCTTAATTGCGTTTGGTTTGACTTATTAAGTCTGGTTGCTATTTTTATAATTGCCAAATAAGAATACTGCCAATTGTTATAAGGCATTTAAAATCAGCCCACTAGCTGTCAAATATTCAGAGAATTTGACTCACTAAAGTTAAGAAGATTGAAGAGTCTTAAACATGTTTTCAGAATAATCGGATTTATATGTTTGAAAATTATTATATTGGACGAGCATACAGAAAAAGCAAATCACCTTTACATATAATAGCGTGGACAAAAAACAGTGAACATTAATAAAGATAAAATTGTACAACTCGCAGATACCGACACTATTGAAAACCTGACATCCGCGTTGAGTCAAAGACTTATCGCGGATCAATTACGCTTAACTACCGCCGAATCATGCACCGGCGGTAAGTTGGCTAGCGCCCTGTGTGCAGCTGAAGATACACCCAAATTTTACGGTGCAGGCTTTGTTACTTTCACCGATCAGGCAAAGATGAAAATCCTCAGCGTAAGCCAGCAGTCTCTTGAACGATATTCTGCGGTGAGTGAGAAAGTGGCAGCAGAAATGGCAACAGGTGCCATAGAGCGTGCGGATGCTGATGTCAGTATTGCCATTACCGGCTACGGCGGACCGGAGGGCGGTGAAGATGGTACGCCAGCGGGTACCGTCTGGTTCGCGTGGCATATTAAAGGCCAGAACTACACTGCGGTTATGCATTTTGCTGGCGACTGCGAAACGGTATTAGCTTTAGCGGTGAGGTTTGCCCTCGCCCAGCTGCTGCAATTACTGCTATAACCAGGCTGGCCTGGCGATATCTCCAGGCCAGCCATTGGTGGTGTTTATATGTTCAAGCCACGATGTTGCAGCATCGGCATAATCTGAGGAGCCTTACCACGCCATTGTCGATGCAGGCGTTCCAGATCTTCGCTGTTACCTCTGGAAAGGATCGCCTCGCGAAAACGCTGCCCATTTTCACGCGTTAATCCGCCCTGCTCAACAAACCACTGGTAACCATCATCGGCCAACATTTGCGTCCACAGATAAGCGTAATAACCTGCAGCATATCCGCCACCAAAAATATGGGCGAAATAACTGCTGCGATAGCGTGGCGGTATAGCAGGAAGATCCATATTTTCCGCCACCAGCGCCCGCAATTCAAAATCATCGACATCCTGCATTGCTTCGTTTTCTTCCAGGCAATGCCAGCGCATATCGAGAAGTGCGGCGCTAAGCAGTTCGCTCATCTCATACCCTTTGTTGAACAGGCTGGCATTACGCATTTTCTGTTGCAGTTCGTCAGGCATTGCTGCCCCGCTCTGATAATGCCGGGCGTAGCGAGCGAATACCTGCGGATGCGTTGCCCAGTGTTCGTTGATTTGCGACGGAAATTCGACAAAATCACGCGGCGTGTTGGTGCCGGAAAGCGTGGCATAACGCTGGCGGGCAAAAAGGCCGTGCAGCGTATGACCAAATTCATGGAATAAGGTTATTACATCATCCCAGAGTAACAACGCAGGCTCACCGGCAGCGGGTTTCTGATAATTGCAGACGTTATAAATTACCGGATGCGTTTCATTAAGCGTTGATTGCTCAACAAAATTGCCCATCCATGCACCGCCGCTTTTTGAATCACGGGCGAAGAAATCACCGTAAAATAACGCCAGTCCCACGCCATTATGATCAAAAATTTCCCACACACGAACGTCAGGATGGTAGACCGGAATATCAAAACGTTCGACAAACTTAATACCGAAGAGCTGATTCGCGGTCCAGAATACACCCTCATTTAACACCGTGTTTAATTCAAAATATGGCTTGAGCTGCGCCTCATCAAGATCAAATTTCTCCCGCCGTACCTGTTCCGCATAAAATGCCCAGTCCCACGGCTGCGCGCTAAACCCGCCCTGCTGCTTATCGATAACCGCCTGTATGGAGGCTAATTCATCGCTCGCACGTTGACGCGCCGCTGGAACAATTTCCCGCATAAAGTTGAGTGCTGCTTCTGGCGTTTTTGCCATCTGATCGGCGATTTTCCATGCGGCATAATGAGGAAAACCAAGCAGTTTCGCCTGCTGTGCGCGAATCTCTACCAGACGTTGAATGATAGCGCGGGTATCATTGGCATCATTTTTTTCCGCTCGCGTCCAGCCCGCAATAAACAGTTTTTCACGCGTCGCACGATCGCGCATTTCGGCAAGCGCCGGTTGTTGGGTGGTATTCAGCAGCGGAATCAGCCATTTGTTATCCAGACCTTTCTCGCGAGCCGCCTCTGCCGCCAGCGCAATCTCTTGCTCACTCATTCCTGCCAGCTGCGCGATATCGTTCACAACCAGACCGCCGGATTTATTTGCTGCAAGTAACCGCTGGTTAAACTGGCTGGTCAGGGTCGCAGCTTCTGTATTCAGTACTTTTAATTTTGCTTTATCAGCTTGTGCAAGTTTGGCTCCGGCAAGGACAAAACGTTGATGAATAACCTCCACCAGGCGGATGGATTCACTATCAAGCCCCAGGGATTCACGGCGCTGCCAGACAGCATCTACCCGCGCGAATAATTCACCGTTCAGATAGATATCATTAGCCAGTTCCGCCAGTTCAGCGGAAAACTGTTCATCAAGACGCTGTAATTCATCATTGGTATGCGCCGCAGTCATCGCAAAAAAGACGCTGGTAACGCGGGTAATTAATTCTCCGCTTTGTTCCAGTGCCAGAATAGTATTGTTGAAATCAGGCGTTTGCGGGTTAAGCGCGATGGCAGCAATTTCTGCCCGCTTTTGTTGCATTCCCTCATCGAATGCCGGGCGATAGTGATGATTGGCAATTTGATCAAAATGAGGAGCCAGATACGGCAGTGTGCTTTGCACAAGGAAAGGATTCATTGTTGTCATTTTCTTCTCCTGAACGCGAGGTGTTCCATAGCGTAGGCTTACTGATAACGGAGTGCAATCTTGCAAACCAGTATTACCCGCTCTTAAGCATCACGTGCTATGTTATTGACACACAAAAGCGTTGAGGAACAGTGAGATGATCGTTTTAGTAACTGGAGCAACGGCAGGTTTTGGTGAATGCATTACTCGTCGTTTTATTCAACAAGGGCATAAAGTTATCGCCACTGGCCGTCGCCAGGAGCGGTTGCAGGAGTTAACAGACGAACTGGGAGATAATCTGTATATCGCCCAACTGGACGTTCGCAACCGCGCCGCTATTGAAGAGATGCTGGCATCGCTCCCTGCCGAGTGGAGCAATATTGATATCCTGGTAAATAATGCCGGCCTGGCGTTGGGCATGGAGCCTGCGCATAAAGCCAGCGTTGAAGACTGGGAAACGATGATTGATACCAACAACAAAGGCCTAGTATATATGACGCGCGCCGTCTTACCGGGTATGGTTGAACGTAATCATGGTCATATTATTAACATTGGCTCAACGGCAGGCAGCTGGCCGTATGCCGGTGGTAACGTTTACGGTGCGACGAAAGCGTTTGTTCGTCAGTTTAGCCTGAATCTGCGTACGGATCTGCATGGTACGGCGGTGCGCGTCACCGACATCGAACCGGGTCTGGTGGGTGGCACCGAGTTTTCCAATGTCCGCTTTAAAGGCGATGACGGTAAAGCGGAAAAAACCTATCAAAATACCGTTGCATTGACGCCAGAAGATGTCAGCGAAGCCGTCTGGTGGGTGTCAACGCTGCCTGCTCACGTCAATATCAATACCCTGGAAATGATGCCGGTTACCCAAAGCTATGCCGGACTGAATGTCCACCGTCAGTAATTTTTATACCCGGCGTAACTGCCGGGTTATTGCTTGTCACAAAAAAGTGGTAGACTCATGCAGTTAACTCACTCACAAGCAAGAACGAATGACCGTCGAAACGCAACTTAATCCCACACAGCCTGTCAATCAGCAGATTTATCGTATTCTTCGTCGCGACATTGTCCATTGCCTGATTGCACCAGGCACACCGTTGTCGGAAAAAGAAGTTTCTGTTCGTTTCAATGTGTCACGCCAGCCGGTTCGTGAAGCCTTTATTAAACTGGCGGAAAACGGCCTGATTCAAATTCGTCCGCAGCGTGGCAGCTACGTCAACAAAATTTCCATGGCCCAGGTGCGCAACGGCAGTTTTATCCGTCAGGCCATTGAGTGCGCGGTGGCGCGTCGGGCGGCGAGCATGATTACCGAAAGCCAGTGCTACCAACTGGAACAAAATCTTCACCAGCAACGCATTGCCATTGAGCGCAAGCAACTGGATGATTTTTTTGAACTTGATGACAACTTCCATCAACTCCTGACGCAGATTGCCGACTGTCAACTGGCGTGGGATACCATTGAGAACCTGAAAGCGACCGTTGATCGCGTGCGCTATATGAGTTTCGACCATGTTTCTCCACCAGAAATGCTGTTACGCCAGCATCTTGATATTTTCTCTGCCCTGCAAAAACGTGATGGCGATGCGGTAGAACGTGCAATGACGCAACATTTGCAGGAAATCAGCGAATCCGTGCGCCAGATCCGCCAGGAAAACAGCGACTGGTTTAGCGAAGAGTAATTCATTTACTCTCATCCCATCCGGGATGAGAGGCTTTTCCCCCCGCCTTACGGCTCATGCATGCATCAAAAAAGATGTGAGCTTGATCAAAAACAAAAAATATTTCACTCGACAGGAGTATTTATATTGCGCCCGTTACGTGGGCTTCGACTGTAAATCAGAAAGGAGAAAACACCTATGACGACCTACGATCGTAACCGTAACGCAATCACCACTGGCAGCCGTGTTATGGTTAGCGGCACCGGTCACACTGGCAAGATCCTGTCGATTGATACTGAAGGTCTGACCGCTGAGCAAATCCGCCGCGGAAAAACCGTAGTTGTTGAAGGTTGTGAAGAGAAACTGGCACCTCTGGACCTGATTCGTCTCGGCATGAACTAAGTGTGTGAATGCCGCCGATGGCGGCATTGCTTTTTTTACTTCACGGAATATTTCGCCACGGTCGCTTTCGCGCCATGCGCTAATAAAGACAAGTACGCTTCCGTCACTTTTGCAGTAAACAAGCTATTGTCTGGCAAATCATCACCAAAGATTGCCTTAATCGCCAGCAATGACTGGACGCGCGCTTTCCCTTCGGCACTACTTTGTACAGCCTTCTGAATAACAGGTAACAGTGGGTCACTGATTTCTATCGGATTTCCCTGTTCATCAACACCACCGACATAACGCATCCAACCCGCGACGCCCAGCGCCAGCAGATCGAACTTGCTGTCATGCGCCAGATGCCAGCGAACAGAATCCAACATCCGCTGTGGCAATTTCTGGCTGCCATCCATCGCAATCTGCCAGGTTCGATGACGTAACGCCGGGTTGCTATAGCGTGCAATTAATCGGTTAGCGTAATCTTGCAAATCAACGCCCTGCACTTTCAGCGTCGGCGCTTGTTCCTGCAACATCATGCCATACGCCGCATGACGATAATGTTCATCTTCCATACAGTCATTAATGTGCTGATATCCAGCAAGATAACCCAGATATGCCAGGAATGAATGACTGCCGTTGAGCATGCGCAACTTCATCTCTTCATAAGGCAGCACATCACTAACCAGTTCGGCTCCCGCTTTTTCCCATTCCGGACGTCCGGCTACAAAGTTATCTTCGATAACCCACTGGCGGAAAGGTTCACAGGCAACGCCAGCAGGATCGCGCACACCGGTAAGTTGTTCGATTTTCGCCAGCGTATCCTCTGTCACTGCGGGCACAATACGGTCCACCATTGTTGATGGGAAAGTCACGTTATCTTCGATCCATTGTGCCAGTTTTACATCAACGGCTTGCGCGTAGGAAGTGACAACGTCACGCATAACATGACCGTTTTCTGGCATGTTGTCACATGACATGACGGTAAATGCGGGAAGTCCTGCCGCTTTACGGCGAGCCAGCGCCTCAACAATCACCCCTGTTGCTGTTTTCGGCTGGTGGGGATTTTGCACGTCGGCAGCGACCATCGGGTGCTCGAGCATTAACTGTCCGGTCGCCGGAGAGTGGAAATACCCTTTTTCGGTGATTGTCAGAGAGACAATCGCGATTTGCGGTTCACACATCGCAGCCAACACGGTTTCTAAGCCATCCATCTGTACGTGCAAGGCTTTTTTAACGACGCCAACGACGCGAGCCGTCCACGCATCGGCCGACATTTCCGCAACGGTATAAAGATTATCTTGCTGTTGTAAATCGGCAATTTGCTGTTCGCCGCCGATTAAGTTGACCTCATAATATCCCCAGTCACTGAAATGTTCTGTAGCAAGAATATCGGCATACACGCCCTGATGCGCACGGTGAAATGCACCAAAGCCTAAATGAACAATTCTTGGGGCCAGGTTATTACGATCATAAACAGGGAGTGTCGCTTTTGCTGATAACAAATTATTTCCCATAACAATTCCTTAAATTTAAATATGGCAAGCTATATGTTTTGTTATATGAATAAAAATCCCCTCTCCGGTAAGAGAAGGGATTGAGGGTTTACAGACTTCTGGAAGGTTGCGCAGCTCTTACAACACGCGGTTGATCTTCCGCAGCGTCTTCCAGCGCACTTAAATCACGGTCTTTCACCTCTGGCATTTTCAGCGCAGAGATTAAACCAATCACTGAATATGCCATGATCATAATGGCGATCGGATACCAGGATTCCGTCATGGTGCAGAAAATACCCGCCAGGATAGGACCAAAACCGGAAGCGATAAGACCACCAATTTCTTTTGAAATAGCCATCCGGGTGAAGCGGTTTTTACAGCCGAACATTTCTGCCATGGTAATGTTTTCCAGAGCAAATAATCCCAGCACCGCACAGTTATGAATCACAATCAGTGCAACCATAATGGTGCTCGGGGCATAGCTTTTATCTACGATGATAGAAAGCATTGGCCACGCCAGCACAATCGCAGAGGTATTCATAATAATATACGGGATCCGGCGACCAATTTTATCGGATAACCAACCAAGGAACGGAATGGTCATAAAGCCGAGAATCGAACTGATCATCAATGCATCTGTTGGAATTGCTTTGTTAAACAATAACGTCTGTACTAAATAGCCTGCAAGGAAAGTCTGAATTAAACCGGAGTTACCCGCCTGACCAAAACGCAGCCCTGTTGCCAGCCAGAAGGATTTGCTCTGGAACATGCTACCAGCAGGTGCAGGTTTTGCTGTCGGTTGGTTGCTGTCGTTAACCTTCTCAAAGACCGGGCTTTCTTTCAGATTCATACGCAACCAGATAGCAAAGACCATCACGACAACGCTCGCCAGGAACGGTATACGCCATCCCCACGCCAGCAGTTCCTCTTTACTGAGAATGAAGAACATAAAGGCCCAGATTGCCGTTGCGCTTAAGGTGCCGCAGTTAGTTCCCATAGCCACAAATGAGGAGATAATTCCGCGCTTACCTTTTGGCGCATATTCCGCCAGCATCGTACCGGCACCGGAAATTTCCGCACCTGCACCCAATCCCTGAATAATACGCAGCGTCACCAGCAAGATGGGTGAGGTAGCCTGAGTTTAACGGACACTCCTTCCTGAAATAGAATGGCATCAGAAGGAGCTAATAATGAGCAGAAA
>NZ_JBDYCV010000143.1:0-7882 GCF_040495915.1 Shigella sp. FJ200513
GTGTCCATCAATATAGATGGGCGCGATTGTTGCCAGACAGGACAATTTTCACAAGACGTCGCTGATGGGGCGCTTACATTTGTTCGAAGATTGGACGGCGGATAACATTACCCATCTTGCTATGCTCTTTCGGTACGGTCCATACGTTGTCCAGCAGGTCAAATTCTGTCTTTGTTGCCAGCCTAAGCTCTGAGAGCCTCGCCCCCCACAGCATAAGCATCTGATGAAGGAGCTTATTTGACGTAGACGCACGGCTTCTTTCAATAGCAAGCCAAATCTTAGCCAGTTCGTGATACGACAGTACCCGATCCCCTACCTCAGCGCGGGAGCCGAAGTCCCTTGGCTGGATGCTCATAATTGCGCAACTATCTATCAACTGACGCCGCATGCACCAACTAATTGCTGATCTTAGTTGACTTAGCACCTGCCTTGCTCGGCGTGGATTATCTTTTTCTTCTTCGGTAAGCAGGTCAACCCATTGCTTAACCGTGATAGAAGATGCCGGACGATTAGGGAAGGCGTCATGCATGCGCTTCATAACCGTTGATCGATAAAGTGCCTGGGTCTTTTCTCTGAGAGTTGTAGAGACGTAGTTGTCGAACCAGTAGTCGAGACACTGGGCGACCGTCATGGAGTTCTCCACCTTCTCTTCAAAATAGGTGCGTGGATCCGTTCCTGAGAAATAGAGCTTTCGCAAGTCAGCAGTGATCTGTCTGGCATCCTTCAAAGACAGGGATGGGTATCGACCAAGCCCAAGTCGATTAGGCTTGCCATGCCAGCGATAGCGGTACTGGAACTGGATGACCCCCTTCGGTGAAATTCGTACGCTGAGGCCATCGGCATCAGCCACTTCTTGTGGGCCCGAATATGGTTTACCATAAATAGTACGCAGTTTTGTGTCGCTTATAGCCATAAATAATATTTGGTACGCTCAGAAATAATAGTTTGGCACACATCTGGTACACAATATCACATGGACAACAGCGCACAGTAAACAACTATATTTGACGTTCGTAGACATACTCAGGTGAAAAAAGGGTTGCTTTTCGAGTTATAACAGACAGTTAATTAACTACAGTGGACAATGCTAGACAATGACAGACACAGATAAACAACCTACCTTCCTCTTTCACGATTACGAAACCTTTGGCACGCACCCCGCGTTAGATCGCCCTGCACAGTTCGCAGCCATTCGCACCGATGACGAATTCAATGTCATCGGCGAACCCGAAGTCTTTTACTGCAAGCCCGCGGATGACTATTTACCCCGGCCTGGAGCAGTATTAATTACCGGTATTACCCCGCAGGAGGCACGGGCGAAAGGAGAAAACGAAGCCGCGTTTGCCGCCCGTATTCACTCGCTTTTTACCGTACCGAAGACCTGTATTCTGGGCTACAACAATGTGCGTTTCGACGACGAAGTCACACGCAACGTTTTTTATCGTAATTTCTACGATCCTTACGCCTGGAGCTGGCAGCATGATAACTCGCGCTGGGATTTACTGGATGTTATGCGTGCCTGTTATGCCCTGCGCCCGGAAGGAATAAACTGGCCTGAAAATGATGACGGTCTACCGAGCTTTCGCCTTGAGCATTTAACCAAAGCGAATGGTATTGAACATAGCAACGCCCACGATGCGATGGCTGATGTGTACGCCACTATTGCGATGGCGAAACTGGTAAAAACGCGTCAGCCACGCCTGTTTGATTATCTCTTTACCCATCGTAATAAACACAAACTGATGGCGTTGATTGATGTTCCGCAGATGAAACCCCTGGCTCACGTTTCCGGAATGTTTGGGGCATGGCGTGGCAATACCAGCTGGGTGGCACCGCTGGCGTGGCATCCTGAAAATCGCAATGCCGTAATTATGGCGGATTTGGCAGGAGACATTTCGCCATTACTGGAGCTGGATATCGACACATTGCGCGAGCGTTTATATACCGCAAAAGCCGATCTTGGCGATAACGCCGCCGTTCCGGTTAAGCTGGTGCATATCAATAAATGTCCGGTACTGGCCCAGGCGAATACGCTACGCCCGGAAGATGCCGACCGACTGGGAATTAATCGTCAGCATTGCCTCGATAACCTAAAAATTCTGCGTGAAAATCCGCAAGTGCGTGAAAAAGTGGTAGCGATATTCGCGGAAGCCGAACCGTTTACACCTTCAGATAATGTGGATGCACAGCTTTATAATGGCTTTTTCAGTGACGCCGATCGTGCAGCAATGAAAATTGTGCTGGAAACCGAGCCGCGTAATTTACCGGCACTGGATATCACTTTTGTTGATAAACGAATTGAAAAGTTGTTGTTCAATTATCGGGCACGCAACTTCCCGGGGACGCTGGATTATGCCGAGCAGCAACGCTGGCTGGAGCACCGCCACCAGGTCTTCACGCCAGAGTTTTTGCAGGGTTATGCTGATGAATTGCAGATGCTGGTACAACAATATGCCGATGACAAAGAGAAAGTGGCGCTGTTAAAAGCACTTTGGCAGTACGCGGAAGAGATCGTCTAATTTGAAGCCGCCGCCGCTGGTACGGCGGAGGACAATGTTGAGTCAGGCTTTTTGAACGGTGATGCTCCACGCTGCATCGCCAATCTGCTGATAATCGGTGATGGCATGTCCTTCTTCTGCCGCCCACTGTGGGATTGCTTCAGTTGCCTGGGTGCAATCAAACTCAATTACCAACTCATCGCCGCTGGCCATTTCTGCCAGTGCTGCTTTTGCTTCTATGAGTGGAAACGGACAGACCTGCGTCACCACATCCAGCTTTTTAATCGCCATCTTTACACCTTACTTAATTTGCCGCAGCAGTTGCCAGTCGCGCCTTACGCTGCGGTCGAACATACACAAGCCAGGACGCAGTCCAGACTCCGAGAATCATAAATACAAGGCCAATCCAGCCCTGCCAGGTCATCATTGCAGTCATAACCAGTCCATTACCGATAGAGCAACCACCTGCAATACTGGCACCGAAGCCCATCAGTACACCACCTAACCCGCTACGTAATGTTGTTTGTGCATCAGCTGCGCGAACGCGGAACTCACGGCTCGCTTTGGCTGCAATAAATGCCTCCACGAAGATCCCTAACACCAGGAAAACGCCCCAGTTAATGTATTTCACGTCACCCGCGACCAGAAATTGAAGAATATTGGCCGTTGGGGAAGTGACTCCTAACCCAAACATGCGTCCGGTTGCTTCACTCAGGGGCCAGGCTAAAAGCGCAATCAAACCGATGAGTACAGCAGTGACAAAGGGATGCCAGCGTTTTTCAAACAGAATATGAGCGATCCCGGTTCGGCGCGGCGGTAAGGTCGCGACTTTGAGTTTTGGCTTCTTCAACTCTTTCATCACCACCCAGAGCGTTATCACCAGCAAAACGGTAACCAACGGCCACACAGACAAATTAAAAGTCTCAGCAATAGAGTTATGTTCAGTAGTGTAGTGCTGCAAGGTTTGATTTAAACCACTGGCGTGTGGAGAACGCATCACCGCACTCATCACCATATAAGTGAAAAGCGCGATCCAACTGCCGATCAATCCCTCACCCGCGCGATACCAGGTCCCGGTGGCACATCCACCCGCCAGAACAATTCCCAGCCCGAAAAGATACCCACCTATAACAGTACCAAGCCACGGGAACGCCCCGGCTTCGTAAGTCAGTAGGCCCGCCTGAATTAACGCAAAAACCCCCACGCTTTGTGCCGAAATTGCAATCAGCAAGGCGTAAAACATGCGATTATTTTTCGCGATATACATATCGCGAAAACCACCAGTCAGGCAAAAACGCCCACGCTGCATGACAAATCCCAGCAGAGCACCACAAATTAGCCCGCTTAATATCATTGAAAACATAAATTAATTAACCAGATGAATGTTAATGGGGAAATTTTTCATGACTGGTGGAATGCAGACCAATAACCAAATTCTCTAAATTAGAACAAATGGTTATTAATGAGGATTTCGATAAAAAAGAATAAAAAAACCGGAGCCAAATGTTCATTCGACTCCGGTTTATTATTAGAAAAGATGATTATGCTACGTCTTCGTACTGCGGAACCGGATTACGGAAGCTCTTGGTGACGCAAGCCAGGTAAATCAGACCGATAGCAGCCCAGATCAGACCCAGAACCATTGAGCTTTCTTCCAGGTTAACCCACAGCGCACCAACGGTCAGCGCACCACACATCGGCAGGAACAGATACTGGAAGTGATCTTTCAGCGTCTTGTTACGCTTCTCACGGATCCAGAACTGCGAGATGACCGACAGGTTAACAAAGGTGAACGCCACCAGCGCACCAAAGTTAATCAGCGCCGTTGCCATTACCAGGTCGAAGTTGATTGCCAGCAGGGCAATCGCGCCAACCAGGATGATGTTCATCGCCGGAGTACGCCATTTCGGGTGTACATAACCGAAGAAGCTTTTCGGGAACACGCCGTCACGACCCATTACGTACATCAGACGCGCTACGCCTGCGTGCGCCGCCATACCGGACGCCAGTACGGTAATGGTGGAGAAGATCAGCGCGCCAACCTGGAACGCTTTACCCGCAACGTACAGCATGATTTCAGGCTGTGACGCATCCGGATCTTTAAAGCGAGAGATATCCGGGAAGTACAGCTGCAGGAAGTAAGTTGCAAAGATGAAGATCATGCCGCCAATCAGCGCGGTCAGGAAAATCGCACGCGGGATCACGCGCTCTGCATCTTTGGTTTCTTCCGACAGATTGCTGATGCCGTCAAAGCCGGTAAAGGAGAAGCACAGGATTGTCGCCCCGGTAATCATCGGGATAACATGCGCATCGCCAGACCAGAACGGACGCGTGCTCGCCAGCGTACCAGCGCCTTCACCTTCAAATACGCCATAAACAACCATGCCCAGAATCACCGCGATCAGCACTACCTGCAACACGACGATTACAGTGTTGACGTTCGCTACGGATTTCAGACTACGCAGGTTAAAGGCGGTCATAAAGGCCACCAGCGCCACCACAAACATCCACGATGGAATGGAAGGCACCAGAGCTTCAAAATAGATTTTCGCCAGCAGAATGTTGATCATCGGCGCGAACAGATAGTCGAGCAGAGAAGACCAACCCACCATAAAGCCGACAGTCGGGCTAATGGATTTCTGGGCGTAAGTGTATGCAGAGCCAGCAGAAGGATAGCGGCGAACCAGCTTCCCGTAGCTCAGAGCCGTAAACAGGATCGCAATCAATGCGAACGCATAGGCTGTCGGCACATGACCATCCGTGAGGCCTGAAACGATACCAAATGTATCAAACAGCGTCATCGGCTGCATATAGGCTAGACCCATCATTACAACCGGAACTAACGTAAGCGTTTTACGCAATTCCACGCGAGAGGTGTTTGGAGTAACGTTATGCGACATGGTTATTCTCCTTTACGGTGATAACCGTCGCGTAAGCAAAAAATTGCCCCATTTTTTTGGATTCCTCAGCGACAACAACTGTCGATTTTTAGTAAATATCTATCCGGTACGAAGCCCGGCCTCTTGGTATGAATGATTGGTTTGAAGCAAAAAATAACCGACGCTAATTAAACGTCGGTTTTTAATCATTTTTTGACAGCGGCGCATTGTGCCTAAATGGGGGGGAAATGACAAGAGAATGAGAGGCTTGTCATAATAATTTTTCTTTGAATGGCTGATTTTCCGTCATCAGATTTTGCATAAACACCGGCGATCGCACTATTTGCTAAAATTTCATCTCGCCACCAGCCGCTGGCAAGCCCTGCGGTCTGTTCATTCCAGCCAATCCAGACAGGTTCAAAGAGAGTTTGGGCGACCACTTTCTTCTCGATTAACGCGCCACTATCGAGAAAACGTTGCGCCAGATACCGTGGTAAATAGCCGCAGCCAAGGCCGCTAATTTGCAGCTCCAGTTTGGTTTTAAAATCGAAAACGGTAATGGCTTCTTGTTCGTCGAGAAGTTGTGAGGCCGTAGAAGCGCCTGCCTGCGCAGTATCCCCCACCACAATCGCCCGATATCGTTTAATGATACGACGGTTTAACGGTTCTTCTTCCTGGGCTAACGGATGATGAGGCGCGACCGCAAAGACTTGTTCAAGATCGCCCAACCGCGAGAAACCAAACTCACTGGAAGATGGTGGCTCATGCATCGCGCCAACGATAATATCCGCTCGCCCCTGAGTCAGGGCATCCCAGGAACCACCGAGTACGCCATTGATAAACTTCAGGCGCGTCACGCTATGATGTTGATAAAAAGCTTCAATGAGAGGCGCAAGCAGAGAAAAAGGAAACGTGTCGTCCACGCCAATCACCAGCTCGTTTTCCCAGCCTTCATGCAGTTTGATCGCCTGCTTTTCCAGTTCTCGCACGGTATGCAGAACTTCCCGCCCTTTCTCTAATAACATTTTTCCGGTGCGGGTGAATTTAGCGCGGTGTCCGCTACGATCAAGCAATTGAATATTTAGGTCGCTTTCCAGCTTGTGAACGGTGTAACTCAGAGCGGACGGCGTCTTGTAGAGTTTGGCTGACGCCGCCGCAAAACTGCCCTCTTTTTCTATGGCATCGAGGATCATCAACACATCCAGCAGTGGTTTCATACACGCCCCCTTGCAGTGCATGCGGCGTCCTGCTGGCGTGATCGTTTACTCCAACGGCATTACCAGCGGATCGGGATACTGGTATTCAAATCCCAGTTCATTACAAATCCGACTGCCATCAATAATCTTACCTTTGCCGCTGTCCAGACTATTTCTGAACTGCGGAGGTTGCAGCCCCAGTAAACGGGCCATCTGCGGATAGAAAACATTACGCGCAGGGTGAGCTGGCGCACATATATTATAGATGTGTCCGCCTTTAGGTGCCTGTAACAACAGAGTGATAGCGCCAATAACATCTTCTAAATGGACTAAATTAACACCATGTTCACCATCAGGGGCGGTTTTTCCGGCAAAGAAGCGTCCCGGATGACGTCCCGGTCCGACCAGGCCCGCAAGACGCAGAATATCGACCGAAGTACCGGGTAAATTGTGCAGCCAGTCTTCGAGTTCTTCTAATACTCGTCCACTGTTGGTTACCGGATTACGCGGGGTAGTTTCTTTAACCGTGCCTTGCGCGTCGCCATAGACAGATGTTGAGCTGGTAAAAATAATTCGGGGAATACGATGGGCCAGCGCGCTATCCACTAACTCTTGTACCGCTTGTAAATAGAACTCATCGCCGGGGCCGCTACGACGTGCCGGAAGCGTAATGACCAGCGCATCGGCATCCATAAGGGCATCCAGATCGTCAGAATCGCAAACTAACTCAGGCTCCATGCGAAGCAGATAGCTATCAATGCCACTCATTCGGGCCGCTTCGACACCATCTTGTGTGGTTTTACTCCCGGTGACTTGCCAGCCTCGCGCTGAAAGTGACATCGCCAGCGGCATACCTAACCACCCTAACCCGACAATTGCGACCTTTTTCATCCGTTATCTCCTGATACACCTTAGATCTATAAGGCTACGCTAGCGTATCAAAACTGACAATTCATTCTATGAATGAATCTGTTCAATAATGATAACGACATGCTGCAATGAGCAGTGAATCATCAGTAACCGCGTATACCAGACGGTGCTCCTCTGTAATGCGTCGGGACCAGAAACCTGACAAATTATGTTTCAGGGGTTCTGGTTTCCCCTTACCTTCAAATGGTGTTCTGCGGGTATCTTTGATAAGTTCATTGATCTTTTTAACAATTCGCTTATCTGTTTCCTGCCAGTACAGATAATCATCCCATGATTCCTCAGACCAGATTAGTTTCACTCAATAGGTAATGACTCCAACTTACTGATAGTGTTTTATGTTCAGATAATGCCCGATGACCTTGTCATGCAGCTCCACCGA
>NZ_JBDYCV010000144.1:0-7694 GCF_040495915.1 Shigella sp. FJ200513
TTTCGTCTTGCGACGTTAAGAATCCGTATCTTCGAGTGCCCACACAGATTGTCTGATAAATTGTTAAAGAGCAGTGCGCTTCGCTTTTTCTCAGCGGCGCGGGGGGGGGTGTGCATAATACGCTTTCCCGCTACAGAGTCAATCATTTATTTTTGCTTTTTCTGTCGGAATTCTCAGGAGAACCCCGCTGACCCGGCGGCGTATTTGCCGTTGTTCCGTGTCAGTGGTGGCGTATTATAGGGAGTTATCCCGGCCTGACAAGAGGAAATTTAAAATAATTTTCTGACCGCGCATTTTTTCAGCAAAACACCCCGTTAATGTGCCATAAAACAAGCAATTTGCCGTTTTTGCAACCGTAATCACACTTCCTGGTGGCATACTAAGGAGGAATAAAAAGAAAAAGGAAGATAAGTAATGCCTTTAAGCGCACAACAGTTAGCTGCACAGAAAAACCTTTCGTATGTTCTGGCTGAGAAGCTGGCGCAACGGATCTTAAAAGGTGAATATGAACCCGGCACCATTTTGCCCGGTGAGATTGAGCTGGGCGAGCAATTTGGAGTGAGTCGTACAGCGGTACGCGAAGCGGTCAAAACGTTAACGGCAAAAGGGATGGTTTTACCGCGACCGCGAATTGGTACTCGGGTCATGCCACAATCGAACTGGAATTTTCTTGATCAGGAATTGCTTACTTGGTGGATAACAGAAGAGAACTTTCATCAGGTCATCGATCACTTTCTGGTTATGCGTATCTGTCTGGAGCCGCAAGCCTGCCTACTGGCAGCAACGGTTGGCACCGCGGAACAGAAGGCGCATCTCAATACGTTAATGGCCGAAATGGCGGCATTAAAAGAGAACTTTCGCCGTGAACGCTGGATCGAAGTCGATATGGCCTGGCATGAGCATATCTATGAAATGAGCGCCAATCCGTTTTTGACCTCATTCGCCTCGCTATTCCATTCGGTTTATCACACTTACTTCACGTCAATTACCAGCGACACAGTGATAAAGCTGGATCTGCACCAGGCGATTGTCGATGCGATTATCCAAAGCGATGGCGACGCGGCATTTAAAGCTTGTCAGGCGCTGCTACGCTCACCTGATAAGTGATAACCCGATAACAGGACATTGAATGAGCGATAAAAAGAAGCGTAGTATGTCGGGTTTGCCGTGGATCGCGGCGATGGCCTTCTTCATGCAGGCACTTGATGCCACTATTCTGAATACCGCCTTACCCGCAATCGCTCATAGCCTTAATCGTTCTCCTCTCGCGATGCAATCAGCCATCATCAGTTATACGCTGACGGTGGCGATGCTTATTCCGGTAAGCGGATGGCTAGCCGATCGCTTCGGTACGCGTCGCATTTTTACCCTTGCCGTGAGTCTGTTCACGTTGGGTTCTCTGGCCTGCGCACTTTCTAATTCGCTACCACAGCTGGTTGTCTTCCGGGTTATTCAAGGGATAGGCGACGCAATGATGATGCCTGTTGCTCGGCCGGCCTTACTGCGTGCTTATCCTCGTAATGAACTTCTTCCGGTATTGAATTTTGTCGCCATGCCGGGTCTGGTGGGGCCAATTTTAGGCCCCGTTCTTGGCGGCGTGCTGGTCACCTGGGCAACCTGGCACTGGATATTTTTAATTAATATCCCCATAGGTATTGCGGGCCTTCTTTACGCGCGCAAACATATGCCCAATTTCACCACCGCACGACGCAGATTCGATATCACTGGCTTTTTGCTGTTTGGCCTCAGCCTTGTTCTCTTTTCAAGCGGAATAGAGCTATTCGGGGAAAAGATTGTCGCCAGCTGGATTGCCTTGACGGTAATTGTCACCAGCATCGGGTTACTGCTTCTCTATATTCTCCATGCGCGACGTACGCCAAACCCATTAATTTCATTAGATTTATTTAAAACCCGCACTTTCTCGATCGGTATCGTAGGCAATATTGCAACCCGTCTGGGGACCGGCTGTGTACCGTTCCTTATGCCATTGATGTTACAGGTAGGATTTGGTTATCAGGCGTTTATTGCCGGCTGTATGATGGCACCGACAGCGTTAGGTTCCATTATTGCAAAATCGATGGTTACCCAAGTCTTACGTCGTCTGGGCTATCGCCATACATTAGTGGGGATCACGGTGATTATTGGGCTAATGATCGCTCAGTTCTCTTTGCAATCACCGGCAATGGCGATATGGATGCTGATCTTGCCGTTGTTTATATTAGGGATGGCTATGTCGACGCAGTTTACCGCGATGAATACCATCACACTTGCCGATCTGACCGATGACAACGCCAGCAGCGGTAACAGTGTTCTGGCGGTCACGCAGCAACTGTCGATTAGTTTAGGCGTTGCTGTAAGTGCGGCCGTCCTTCGCATTTATGAAGGGATGGAAGGCACAACGACTGTCGAACAATTCCACTATACGTTTATCACGATGGGCATTATTACTGTTGCTTCAGCAGCAATGTTCATGCTTCTGAAAACAACCGATGGTAATAATTTGATCAAAAGACAGCGTAAATCTATGCCGAACCGCGTTCCATCAGAATCGGAGTAAGTTGTAATCGTTGTTGCTGAAGGGTCGGCTGGGTTATCCGATGGATGAGTACATCAATCGCCAGCTCCCCCAGTTCATCTTTCGGTTGGTGGATAGTGGTTAATGGTGGCGTCATAAAGCTTGCCAGTTCGATATCGTCATAGCCAATCACCGCGATATCCTGCGGAACCTGTAACTCTGCCTGATATAACGCCTGGTAAACGCCAACAGCCATAGCGTCATTTCCGGTAAAGACGGCCTGAGGACGCAGCGGATGTGATAACAGTTGGCGCATGGCGTCAAACCCGCCGTTAAATTCAAAATCACCAGTGACTTCATAGCCATCAGGAATGTTGAGACCCGCACGTTTCATCGCCGCCCGATAACCTTCCAACCGCAGGCGCGCCGGAGTTTTATCCAGCGGACCGGTAATACAGGCGATACGGGTATGACCTTTATCGATCAGATATTGCGTTGCTAAGTCTCCGCCCAGCAACGAGTTATCCTGAATAAGATCGCTGTCGCCATCGAACGGAGCCCAGTCCATCATCACGGTAGGCACTGTCGGATAACGTTGCATGATTTCACGCGAAGGCTGATGCGTTTCGGTACACAGTAACAGTAAGCCATCAACGCGTTTTTGCATCAGCGTTTCCAGATTGCGATTCATCCGCTGTTCATCGCCTTCGGTATTGCAAAGGACGAGACTATAACCGCGTTCGAAGCAGCTGCGTTCAACGCCACGCACCAGTTCTGAATAGAAAGGATTGGTACTGGCAGTGATCAACATGCCAATGGTATGTGTTTGATTGAGTTTGAGGCTACGCGCCAGAGCTGATGGCGCGTAATTGAGTTCTTTAATCGCCGCTTCAACTTTGGCGGTAATCGCTTCACTGACGAAGCGATCTTTATTGATAACGTGAGAAACTGTTGAGGTAGAAACGCCCGCCAAACGGGCAACATCTTTCATTGTAGCCAAGCGTCACCTCTGCCTGTCTAAAAATGCGTCGATCTCTTCACGCCACGGTACGGAAGGTTGTGCGCCTTTACGTGTTACGGCAATCGCAGCGGCAGCATGGGCAAACCGAATCGCCTCTGGCAATGGTTTTTCTTCCAGCAACGCCGTGATTAACGCGCCGTTAAAGGTATCTCCGGCAGCAATGGTATCGACAGCCTGCACCCGGAATCCAGGAACGCGCTGACCTTCACCATTCACGCTAGCCCATACACCACGACTTCCTAAAGTAATCAGTACAGTACGGATACCCTTTTCATGCAGTACCTGCGCCGCCTTCGCTGCATCTTCATCATTTTCAACACGAATACCGGTGAGCTTTTCTGCTTCCGTTTCGTTTGGCGTAATAATGTCCACCAGCGCCAGCAGTTCGTCAGGAAGTTCGCGAGCCGGAGCCGGGTTAAGCGCAACGATAGTCTTATTTTGATGGGCGATTTTCGCCGCTGCCATCACACTTTCGAGTGGTGATTCCAGCTGCATTAATAACGCTGACGCGTTGGCAATACGCTCACGTTGCGCTTCCACCAGCGATGGGGAAAGAGCAGCATTAGCGCCGGCATGAATACCGATGACATTCTCACCTTCGCCATTAACAAAAATCAGCGCCACACCTGTTGATTCGCCTTTGATCACGCTGACCGGAGTAATATCGATGTTATCAGTGGCGAGCTGCTGGCGAACGCTCTCGCCAATGCTGTCATCGCCAGTACAGGCAATAAACGCGATATTCGCACCGCTACGCCCAGCAGCCACAGCCTGATTCGCGCCTTTGCCGCCAAATGCAACCTGATAGTGGTTACCGGTTACGGTTTCGCCTGGAGTAGGAAAAGATTGAAGATTAAGAATGTGGTCAGCATTAATGCTGCCAAGAACAACGAGGCTGCCTGCGTTTTGCATATTCGGGATGTCCATAAAATGCGCCACCGTGTTAGGGTGGCGCGTGCCCTGCTTTTCTTTATATTACACGTTCATCTGTCGATGACGTATTTATGTCACCATCAGGTCATACAACCTGATTAAAACTACTGCTTAACAACCAGTTTCAGATCAACCGGATACTTAGCCTGAACTTTCTCGCCTTTCAGCACTTTATCTGCGGTTTCAACGCCTTTCGCGCCAATCTGATCGGGTAGCTGAGCGATAGTCGCTGCTAGTTTGCCATCATTCACCGCTTTTTCGCCATCCGGTGTACCGTCAAATCCGACGACCATCACATCCGATTTACCGGCAGTTTGCAGTGCGCGCAGCGCGCCCAGCGCCATTTCATCATTCTGCGCGAATACAGCCTGAACATCCGGATGAGCGGTCAACAGGTTCTGCATTACGTTCAAACCTTTGGTGCGATCAAAATCTGCTGGCTGGCTGGCAAGAACATTAAACTTGTGAGCAGCAACGGCCAGCTGGAAGCCTTCGCCACGTTCACGGGCTGCGGATGTACCGGCAATGCCTTGCAGCTCGATAACTTTGGCACCTTCACCCGCTTTCTTCGCGATGTAATCACCGGCGATTTTGCCGCCCAGTACGTTATCAGATGCAATGTGGCTCACCACTTCACCTTTCGTTGCCTGGCGGTCAAGAGTGATAACCGGAATGTTCGCCTAGTTAGCCATCTTCACAGCATTACCCACTGCGTCGGAGTCGGTCGGGTTAATCAGCAGAATTTTGGTGCCGCGAACGGTTAAGTCCTGCACGTTCGCCAGCTCTTTCGCCGGGTTGTTCTGGGAGTCCAGCACCACCAGGTTATAGCCAAGTTTATCCGCCTCTTTCTGCGCGCCATCTTTCAGCGATACAAAGAACGGGTTGTTAAGCGTGGAGACCACCAGCGCGATGGTGTCTTTTGCCATCGCATTCGCACTGACGGTGGCGCTTAGCGCAACAGCGGAAACCAGGGTAGCCAGTTTTTTCATGTTCATATTCAAGATGTCCTGTAGTCGTTATTACTGCTTTTTGTTGTCTACCAGCACCGCCAGCAAAATCACCACCGCTTTGACGATCATCTGGTAATAGGAGGAAACACCTAACAAATTCAATCCATTATTAAGGAAGCCAAGAATTAATGCGCCGATCAACGTCCCAACAATGCGACCTTTTCCGCCCGCCAGACTCGTACCGCCCAGAACCACCGCAGCAATAGCATCCAGCTCATAGCCAGTCCCCGCCGTGGGTTGTGCAGAGGAGAGACGCGCCACTTCAATGATCCCGGCCAGCGATGCCAGCAGACCACAAAGAGAATAGACGATGATTTTGATTTTATTGACGTTGATACCAGAAAGACGCGTTGCCGCTTCGTTGCCGCCCAGCGCGTAGATGTAACGCCCCAGACGCGTGTGATGCAGCATGTACCAGGCCGCGAGGAAGACAATCCCCATGATCCAGACTGGCGTCGGTACGCCCAGCGGACGACCAATACCAAACCAGCCAAACAGATCGGCGTTCTCAGTAAAGCCGGTATTCACTGGGCTACCGTTGGTATAAACCATGGTCACGCCGCGCAGTAAAAGCATCATAACCAGCGTAGCGATAAACGCCTGGACGCGACCTTTCGCTACAATCACCCCGGTTACCGCACCAATTGCGGCACCTAACGTGAGAGCAGCAGCGACAGCCACCAGCGCATTGACTTCAATGCCGACGATAGATGCAGCAACTGCGCCGGTTAGCGCCAACAGAGAACCTACCGACAAGTCTATGCCCGACGTCAGGATCACCAGCGTCATCCCGACCGCCATAATGGCGTTCACCGAAGTTTGCTGGAGAATATTGAATAAGTTATTGATGGTGAAAAAGTTCGGGCTTAACGTCGAGACAATCGCGATCAGCACCAGCAGAGCGATAAGCGATTTCTGCTCCATCAGCCACGCTTTCGTGAAATAACGGCGACCAGAGACAGTCTGGGTTATCATTTTTTTACTCCTGATTCACGCGATTAAGCTTGCCCACAGCGACAGCCATTAACACTTCCTGGGTGGCCTGCTCACGAGTAAATTCCCCGCTGAGATGCCCTTCATGCATGACGATGATGCGATCGCTCATGCCTAATACTTCTGGCATCTCCGATGACACCAGAATGATACTCAAGCCATCGGCTTTGAACTGGTTAATCAGTTGATAGATCTCTTTTTTCGCGCCGACATCTACGCCACGGGTAGGCTCATCAAGGATCAATACTTTGGGGGTGTCATCAGACCGCGGGCAATCGCCACTTTTTGCTGATTGCCACCGGAAAGCAGACCAATTGCCTGTTCCATCGACGGCGTTTTCACATTAAACAGACGAATGAAATCACTCACAGCCTGCTGTTCATCGGCATGCTTCAAACTGCCGCCAGCGCGGCTGAAGTAGCGCAGCGCTGTCAGCGACATGTTCTCTTTTACTGACATGCCCAGCACTAAACCGTCACGTTTACGGTCTTCGGAGATATACACAATGCCGTTTGCCAGGCCATCCTGCGGTGAACGGGTAACGACTTCATGCCCATCCAGGGTGACGTAACCGCTGGTGCGCGGCAGTGCGCCGTAGAGCACTTTCATCAGTTCGGTACGACCTGCGCCCATCAAACCAGAGACGCCAAGAATTTCGCCTTTGCGTAAAGTAAAAGAGACATCGTTAACGCCAGGTCCGCAGAGATTATCGACTTTCAGGCGGATATCTCCTGGCGCTTTGTCCAGGTGTGGATATTGATCTTCCAGCTTGCGGCCCACCATCATCTCAATCAGCGAATCTTCGGTCAGTGATGCCACTTCGCGCTCAGCAATAAATTGCCCATCACGAAAAACGGTAACGTCATCGCAAATCTCGAAGATTTCTTTCATGCGGTGGGAGATATAGACAATACAGTGGCCTTGCGATTTCAGCTCGCGGATGACGCGGAACAGGGATTCGGTTTCGGTATCGGTCAGCGCATCGGTCGGTTCATCCATAATGATGACTTTCGACTCAAAGCTCAGCACTTTGGCGATTTCAACCATTTGCTGGTCACCGATGGAAAGATCGCCCACTAACTTGTCGCTTTTAAAGCGCAGGTTAAGTTTAGCCAGCAATTTATCCGCTTCGACATACATGGTTTTCCGGTAATGACTCCAACTTACTGATAGTGTTTTATGTTCAGATAATGCCCGATGACCTTGTCATGCAGCTCCACCG
>NZ_JBDYCV010000145.1:0-7531 GCF_040495915.1 Shigella sp. FJ200513
TCGGTGGAGCTGCATGACAAGGTCATCGGGCATTATCTGAACATAAAACACTATCAGTAAGTTGGAGTCATTACCCTGCAATGAACCGGTATGAATTTGCAGCCATAAATTTACCTGATCCTTTGGATGAGCATGCGGATAAATCATATATCGCAAGTCATTGTCCAGTTGCCCGGTAATTAACTTTTCATCCTGCGGTAAGGCGGCGGCAATCAGCCGCCCGGGGAGCAACAGAGTTGCCACTAACGTCAGTAAGAAACAGAGGTTTCTCATAATTATCTCCATGCGAAAACCGGGCGAATTTACCCGGTTAAGTAAAATCCGAACTATTAAAATTTCATGCTGACATCAAGCCAGAAAGTACGGCCACTGGCGTAGGTCGCCACACCGGTGTTCGTTGTATCAACAGCGGTTTTGCTATCCAGTACATTGAGAATATCGGCACTGATCGTCAGGTTTTGTTGTTTCAGAAATTGTGGCGTCCAGGACAAGCGGGTGTCCCAGGTCAGGCTGCTATCCAGTTTTTCGTCAACATACTGCTTGTAATCTGAATATTCGCTGATGTATTGCGCATTTGTCTTACCAAGGATAATGCGAGCTTTACGCGCTTCTTGCCAGGCCAGCGTATTCGCCCACACTAACCCGCTCGGTTGATGCGTGAAATCCATGTTTAAGGAGATCTTTAATGGGTTATTAAAATCTGCCACTGGAACGCTATCGTAAGAGACCAGATTACCGTTATAAACCACCTGGTTATCACCGGTATTGCTCTCCTCATAACCATTGTTTAACGACAAGTTGCCCTTGCTCTTGATATAGCTAAAGACAATTTGCGGGTTAATATCTACCTGGCGGATATGCAGGGGTTCGGCCAGTTCAAAACTGAGGTTAAACGAATGCGTTTTGGTTTTGCCATCGTTGTTATATTCAGTAATGGTGGTTTTAGTCGCGCTGTCGGTACGACTGCTTTTGCTGATTTGATCATGCGCTTCACTTGCGCGTGCAATAACGTTCTTATCGATTTTTTGCTGCAATCCCATTGCCAGTTCATCGTTATAAGGCGTTTTCAAATTCTGATAACGCGTCAGGGTTTTATTACCTGATACCGATTCCGTCCAGCTATTGCGGATATCACGTAATCCCATATCAAGAATATTCCCGCCATAGTAACGGTTATAACCGGCGGTAATCATTGAGGTTTGATCAGCAAAAATATCCCATTCCGTCATAAAGCGCGGGGAGATATTGTGGTTTGACAGATAGTTGTCATAGTCATAACGCACACCGGGCATTAACGACACATTCCGCCAGCTAATGTGATCCGCCATATACAGCGTGTAGTTGTCAATTCCCAGGCTGCCTTTACCTTTATGGTAAATGGTATGGTTAGTTTTCTTTCCTGCAGCATTAATCACATAGGATTCAGACTGGTTATGGCGTTCAGTCCATGCATCGGAATAGATGTATTCCGCGCCGAAGTAGGGTTGATGCGAAACATCACCCACGGCGAATTTTTGCCAGTCCAGGCGTGTTTTGAAGGTGTAATTATCTACAGCCTGGGAAATGTGTCCTAATCCGCCACGGGTACAACGCCCTGTAATATCACCATATGTACATGAAAGTTCGGTGTACCAGATGTCATGATCGTGACGGGTATAATCACTAATATGATCCCAACCAACGGTGGTACGTAGTTTGGCCCATGCGAGTTGCGTATCCATATCCCATGCCAGACCATAGGATTTATTACCCATTTCGCGATCAGACTGCGGGAAGGTGCTGGTATTATAATCACGGCTGGAGCCGGTATATTTTAAGGTTAAATCGTGGGTAAAGCGGTCGCTGGCAAACCAGGTAAATTTGCTCAATGCAGTATCGATAACGTTTTTATACTGTGCCCGACCGGCGACAATGCCGTCATTCGAAACATAATCCGCGCGGGTGATATCAGACTGGCGGCGCGATAAACCGGCGGTAACGCCAAAGTTATCAGCCAGCTCCTGATTAAACGACAAGGTATAAAAGTTCTTTTTAAAATCTGGAGAGAAATAGGTACTTCCTGAAGAACCTTGATTAAATGCGCTCTTGTTATTCTCATCGATATGCGATGTTAACCAGTCCAAACGCGTAGTGCGATAACCCAATTTCACCTTGCTATCATCAGCGTTGAAGCGTTTGATCTTTGCATCAATTACCCCGCCATTGAAGCGACCAAATTCAACCGGCACAAAACTGTCATAAAGCGTCACATTGTCCAGTAAGCTGACATCAAGATAATACCCCTGTGACATCCCGCTAATATTGGTTGCACTACTGGCATCGGACTCATTCGCTGGGTTCAGGTTATTAGTTGCACTAATACCGTCAATCAAATAGGCATTCTGGTAGGGCGACGCACCGTGAATAGAGATTTTCTCAGGGCGAATATCTCCCTGGTTCAACGAGGTACTTTGCGTTGAATCCATGCGTACCGCAGGGTTGGTTCTCAGCAGATCGCTGATATTGCCATTCCCGGTCGGTAAACGCTCGATGCTTTCACTGGTGTAATGCGTGTTGCCGTTTACGGGTACAGGGACAGGAGCATAGACCGTCATCTCTTCAAAAAAATACATGTACATGTTTTTGTCATCGACGGCCTGCGCCACATCAGCGCCACATAAAATGACGCCAGGAATAAGAACTCGCTTCATTTATTTATATCTCCGTACAGCAGGGCTTTTATTGTTGTTATAAAACCGTGCTAATGTCACAAATATCATCAGCCAGGTTCCAGACACCGGGTTGATGTGTAACCATAATGACGCCGCTTGTGGGTAGTTTTTCACGCACTAAACGCAGTAAGCGTATAGCCTCTTGTTCCTCAAGATGAGAGGTAGTTTCGTCAAGAAATATCCATTTCGGACGTCGTAAAATTAATCGTGCCAGGGCGATACGTTGTTTTTCGCCGCTGGAAAGAATATCTCCCCAGCGATCGTGGTCATGAATACGCGCAGCCAATTTTCCCAGACCAACCTGATGCAGTACTTCGCTCAACGATTTATCGTCTACGGGCAGGGGAAGTGCTTTACAAATAATCTCTTTCAGTAAGCCGCTTTTGATTAACGGTGTTTGTGACACATACCAACTGTCAGCAGGAGAAGAAATATCACCTTTAAACCACGGCCAGCAGTGGGATAATGTTTTAAGCAGTGTGGTTTTTCCCGCACCAGAGTAGCCTTTCAGTAATAGCCATTTGCCTGGCGAAACATGAAAGTTCAAGTTCTCTAATATGATCTTATTATCAGGCGTACGAATACTCGCATTAGCCACTTGTACCGCATGTTGGCAATTTTTAGGCTTATTCGTAGGGCGCTATTCAGTGAGTTGATGGAACTCATACAAGCGATCGATAACCGCAGCCAGTTCAGCAAGTTCGTCATATTTATAAATAAACCAGCTTAAATTGTTCGATACTAGCATAAATGCCTGGCGCGATTTCATCAGTCCGCCCAGATTGATCTGCCCGCTAATAAACTGCGGCAATAACAGAAAGTAGGGAAGAACGCTAAGCGAGCGCGAATAAATATTTTGCCAGTAATCAAGCCACCGCTGACGATTCATTAAACGATGCCAGTTCTCTTTAATGGTATGAAAATTGTCGCGCAACTCCTGGCGTTGTAGAGACTCAGCATTGCTTAGCGCAATCAGTTCTGCCTGCTTATTATGCTGCACAAGATTAGTTCGAAATGTCGCTTCGCTACGTTGTTTTTCCACATTAAGCGGACGAATACGTTTACCCACCTTATGGGTAAATAAAGTTCCACCGATCACAATGAGCACGACGGTATAGACCATATACCCCTGGATATTCCATTCTGTTCCACCAACAGTGAATGAGAGCGTACCCGCGCTTTGCCAAAGAATAACGGTAAAGGTGATCAGCATGCTAAGTGACTGGATGAAGCCAAATGAAAGACTGAGCGTTTTGTTGATCAGTAAGAGAATGTCTTCAGCGATACGTTGGTCAGGGTTATCTGTATTTTTATGCTCGCCGTAGATCTGCGTGAAGTAGTAGTTTTTATCTGCAAACCAGCGATTAAGGTAGTAATCTGTTAACCATTCGCGCCAGCGAATAGTCAGTAGTTTAATTAACCATGTTTTGTTTGCGGATATTAATACAAAGATCCCCAGCAGGGCAGGGAACCAAAGAACGAGCTGCCAAAGCTTATCGGTTTCTTTCTGGCTTAGCGCATTGAAAAAATCATTATTCCAGTCGTTTAACCAGACCTGAATTTTAACCACGCCAAGGATCATTGCGAGGATAATAATGATTAACAACACTGAAGTTTTATTATTCTTACGCAGCCAAAAGGGCTTCAGCAGACAGAGATACTTTGCTATCAACATACAAAACGTAATGGGAATGGTTATCATTAGCGAAAATTGATTGTGCCATCCAATGATTATCTATGGCAATGATTTACTGATGAAATTTATTTAAGCATCATTTAACAATATGAAATATATAGAAATTTTTAATTTTCAGTGGTTATGGTTATGCTATTGATAATCAAGGGTATTGCTAATGCCCTGACGCATACCACGTAAGCCAGGATTTTCGCAAGGGAAGATGATGATGACGAAACACCCGACAGGAATTTATGTCGGGTGCCTTGTTAAGGTCATAAGAAGGAGGCTAAGAATGGAGTTAAAAGAGAGCGTTATTAATTATTCTCCATTTGTTTTGCAACATCCATAATGTGGTAAAGCGGTACTCTGTTCTTAGCTAACTCAACCATGGCGTTCATATAAGGTACCATGGTTGAAAAAAGGATTTTATAACCTTCGCAAAAATAAGAAACAGTCTCATTGTTTACTTTAGTAATACGATGCTTAGGACAACCGCCATTGCAGATAGGTTTATATGCACATTGCTGACATTTCGCTGAAATCCGTTTTTTTTGCGCTGTCAGTTGTACACTGTTCATCGTTTTGAGTTCAGATTTATTAATGTTTCCAATTTTGTACTGTGGATAGACAAAATGGTCGCATTCGTAAATGTCTCCATTACTTTCAACAACCAGATTATCCTTGCAGGACTCCTGGAAAATACAACTTGTATGCCCATTCCCCAAAAAACGGCTGACAAAGCTTTCAAACTGACGAATGAAAATTTCACCCACATCGTTTTTAACCCATTGCATAAAAATGGTTGACATAAACTTGCCATAAGCCGTGGGAGGCACAGAAAAATCAATGATACGGAATGTGTTCTCACTATGACCACTGAAATCAATATTCGGCGTCCCGGTTTCTAGCAATTCGATAAATTGCATATGTTTACTGCCGATAGATTTTAAAAAATGATAAACCTCAAGAGGATAATGGACATTAACGTTATTAATGACGGTTAACGTATTAAACTCTACTTGATATGATTTCAGACGCTCGATGGCTGCTATCACTTTTGCAAAAGTACCGTTACCTGAATTACTGCGTCTGTAACGGTCATGTAACTCCTGGGGGCCATCGATCGAGATACCAACCAGAAATTCATGTTCTTTGAGAAAGGCACACCATTCATTATTCAATAAAATGCCATTCGTTTGTAATGTATTAAAAATACGTTTTTGGCCTGCATAGCGTTGTTGATAGTGAATAACTTTACGGAAAAAATCCAGGCCAGCCAGAGTGGGTTCACCGCCTTGCCAGGTAAAATAGACCTGATTGCCAGACGCTTCGATATATTGTTTGATGAACTCTTTCAGAGTGCTGTCATCCATCCATTTTTCATGAGTAAACTGCGACTCTTTTTCAAGGTAAAAACAGTAATCACATTTGAGATTACATTGAAAACTGGAGGGCTTGGCTGTAACGTGCATCGCTATCTCGCTCAATAAGGCGGCGGAAAAATCCGCCGCATGAAGGTTTAGTTATTTCGCTTCGCTTAGTGCTTTCTTGATATTGTTAAACTTCTCCTGATTTACCTCGCTAAGCGGTGGCTGGCTGCTGTCGATAAACTCTCTTACCACGCCTTGCATCTCTTTAACGACCTGCGGATTGGCGGCGGCAAGGTTATCTTTTTGCTGTAGATCCGTCAGTTTGTAGAGACCTAACTGATTGTTTTCTACTGTATAGACAAGCGAATAATCGTTATTTCTCACCGTATAAGAGAATTGGCTTAAGTCCTCAGTGTTGGGGTTATGCGGGTAATCGTCTGACTGATGGCGAACAAATTTGTGGTAATTATCCCAGAATGGAATATTTTCCTCATCAAACCAGTGAGAATAAGAGGTTATCCAGGTCAGATTTTTATGTGGCTCGCCTTGTTTCTTATCTTGCAACCAGGGCAGCAAGGGAACACCATCCAGCTTAAGGTCTTTTGGAATGCTGATATCGGCTGCATCAAGAGCTGTTGGGTAGAAATCCATTGCGGAAATCAGCTTGTCATAATTACCGGGTTGAAGTTTTCCTTTCCACCACATAAACATTGGGGTGTGAGTACCGCCAGGATAGGTCTGACTCTTATAGCCTTTTTGCGCCCCGTTCAGCGGCAGAGGACCATCGATAACCGCACCATTATCGGAGGTAAAGAGAATAATTGTATTGTCATACTGTCCGTTTTTCTTCAGTTGTTCGAGAATGCGTTTTACACCCTGATCAACAGAATAAACGGAAGCGTAGTAGTTATCTGCTGTTTGACTACCGGTATTAAATTGCTTCTGATATTGATCCGGTGCAGGATTATCATTTGGTAGGTGCGGAGCATTATAAGCCAGGTAAAGCATAAAAGGCTGGTCAAGTGTTTTGGCACGATCAACAACGCCAATTGCCTCATCGGTTAACTGATCGCTGATATAACCTTTTGCGGGGACACGTTCACGATTTTTGAACAGTGAAGGGGAGTTGTAATATGCCGTTCCTGCAGCGTGGAATCCCATAAAGTAATCAAAGCCACGGTTTTGAGGTTGCCATTCTTCCGCAGAAAATGTGGTGAAGTTGTCATGATAGTCACGCGTTTGTTTATCTTCCGGTACCGGCACATTACTGATTTTTGACAAGTGCCATTTACCTACTGCTGCAGTGTAATAACCATGATTCTGGAATAATTCAGGCAAGAAAGTTTCTGTTAGCGGAATACCATCCTGAGCATCGGTATTGGAATAGACACCAAAGCGGGCGGGAGCTCGACCGGTCATTATTGCGGCACGGGAGGGGCCGGAAACACCGTGTGCCACATAGCCGTTAGTAAAACGTACGCCTTCATCCATTAATGAAAGGAGCGTCGGCGTTGATTTTTGTGCAGCTTCAATGGCTTTATCTATCCCTATTTTGTAGGTATCGACAACTTCACGATTTTCCATTGTTTTTGGGTCAAAAGATCCCTTATCAAAAGGAAGTTGTCCATAACCAAGATCATCCATGGTTAGTACGATAATATTTGGCTTTCCTTTGGTACTGTATTCAGTCGGCGTAAAGGGTAATGCTGCCAACTTACTGATTTAGTGTATGATGGTGATTTTAAGGTGCTTGCGTGGCTTCCATTTCCATC
>NZ_JBDYCV010000146.1:0-7340 GCF_040495915.1 Shigella sp. FJ200513
CCACAGCAGTAAGACTTCCTTCCTGGTATTGCTTACGCCAGAGAAATAACTGGCTGGCTGCTACACCATGTTGCCGGTTTTCGTATGCAGTGTCTATGCGACAGACACTGCGCTCTTAGCATGGGGCAGGGAATAACCAGGCTATTTCTCCATGCACAGGCCAATTATGAAAGAGGAGAGGCTTAAGTTCTTGAACCCTGAACGAATAACGACTACCAGAAAAGCACTTCGCATCACTCAGACATGATTTAACATAATATACATTATGCGTAGTAATATTGTAGTAGCTAAATTGAGATGTCCGTCTCTGACTAAATAGACATGTCCGCGCTACAGTCTCACCACAGCGATCACTGCTTTCAAAGGATGGGACTCATGACGGCATACGGAACGGAGTAATCGGCAACTGATGCCGGGCCTCGCTGAGCGTGCACTGCTTATTATCCGTGAACGTGCCGCCAAGAACCGCGGTTTGTGCCGGACGCACAACGCCTAACCCAAGGCAACCAAGCTGCACGTCGCCTCCTCCAACGACCACCAGAGTGCCCGCCTTCAGACCGCAGAGTTCCGCCGCTTGTGAACTTACCACGCCCAGCAATGTGCCGGTTTCTTTGACAGGAGAAAGAATATCGGCACGCAGGCCAGCCATATCCAGCAATGCAGGTTTCCAGGCACGGGTGGTTAGATCAAGAAGTCCCGTGGTGCCAGCGTTAGAGGGATCCACCGCCAGTTCGCCGCTGAGCATATAGGCCAGCCAGTCGCTGATCATGGTGATGGTTGATGCCTGACGGTAAATATCGGAACGATGGTGCGCCAGCCAAAGTAATCTGGGGATGGCACTTAAAGCCAGTGTTTGTCCGGTCGCTCGATAAACTTCGTTTTCAAAGGTATTGTTGTGCAGTTCTTTAAGTTCGCTAACTTCGCGTGCCGCTCTGGCATCCACATTGGCGCAGGCCCAGATCGGTGTTCCTTCATTGTTATATAAAACAATGCCTTCACGCATAGAACATGCCGAAACGGCAGCGATATACTCCGGGTCTATGCCGGCGTTGTGCAGCGCCTGCCGCATACACTCACACGCCAGTTGCCAGTTTTTGTTGAGATCAAATTCCATAGAACCAGGAACGTCCGGTACTGCCAGATGCCGCCACTCCGCCTGTCCCACTGCTATTTGATTGCCTTCCAGGTCGAATATCACAGCCCGAATACTTCCGGTGCCTGCATCCAGCGCCATCAGGTAGTACTTTGATTCTGAAGGGGTAAAGAGTCGAGCCATTAGATTATCCTCGGCTTATGCGTTCTGTCTGTTCCTCTATACGTTCTCCATCATTCCCGGTAATAAGGTCATGCAAATTTAACTACGTAAAATCGCCGCTGCTGTGTCCTGATCGGTAACCAGTGCGTTGATATAACCGCCTTTCATTGCAGCGGCAATTGCTTCAGCTTTATTTTCTCCCCCTGCCACGCCAACCCGGACGGGTATGGTCTTCAGCGCGCTTAAAGGTAAGCCAATCAGTTCGTTATGTATTTTGATATCCGTGACAACGTCACCTTTTGCATCAAAAAAGTAGCCTAAAATGTCGCCAACCGCCCCTTTTCGGCCAATCATTAACTGTTCGCCCTGGCTGATATAACCGGAGCGAATGATTGTCGCGTCGTCTTGTTGACTCACGGCTCCAATGCCGACAATCGCCACATCCGCTGCTTGCGCGGCTAGCAGAACATCTTTGACGCAATTTTCATTTTTTAGCGTACGGGCAATGTCAGCGGAGGATGCCCGCAACGGAGCCGGAATAATATTCACACTGCACGCCGCGTTAAGCTGCCCGATACCCGTCATATAAGAACCGACGCCACCGGAGAGCGTGACCAGGCGAATTTGCTGTGACGAAATAAAACCACTTAAGCGTTGCAGCGTATTCATGGTTGCCTCGCCAAAACCAATCGCCAGCATCTGTTGTGGTTGAAGTAAACTCATCAACATATGCGCCGCGCCTATCCCTAGTCGCCCGCCGACATCAGCATCCGCAAGCCCAGGGATCACCCGGACATGTTGCAGCGAAAACTGACGACGTAATTGAGTTTCATATTCCAGACAGCCTTCAAAGCGAGAATTAATCTGTACGCGAATAATGCCGGACTGATGCCCTTTCTCCAGCAAGCGCGACACTTTCAAACGGGTCAGGCCGAGACGATCGCTGATCTCGCTCTGGGTCAGCCCGTCGTGATAGTAAAACCACGCGATCCGCGCGACCTGTTCTTCTTCACACATTCCCTGTTCTGAAATTGCCGAATCGTTGATTGTCATAATTCATTCTTCACTTTGAACATATTTAAATCTTTAATGCAATTGTTCAGTTCTTGCGCATTTATATCTGTGATGGCAACCACAGTTTGACTCTACGAGCATGAACAAACGCAACCGTGAAAATCAAAATAGCATAAATTGTGATCTATTCGTCGGAAATATGTGCAATGTCCACCTAAGGTTATGAACAAATTAAAAGTAGAAATACATTTGTTCAAAACTCACCTGCAAAACTGAACGGGGGAAATATGCAAACGAGTGATACCCGCGCGTTACCGCTACTTTGCGCCCGCTCGGTTTATAAACAGTATTCAGGGGTCAATGTCCTGAAAGGCATCGATTTTACGTTGCATCAGGGGGAGGTCCACGCCCTGCTCGGCGGCAATGGTGCCGGTAAATCGACGTTAATGAAGATTATTGCCGGTATTACCCCTGCTGATAGCGGTACGCTGGAGATTGGGGGCAACAACTACGCCAGATTAACGCCAGTTCATGCTCATCAGCTGGGCATTTATCTCGTTCCCCAGGAACCGCTGCTTTTCCCAAGCCTGTCGATAAAAGAAAACATCCTGTTTGGGCTGGCAAAAAAACAGCTCTCCATGCAGAAAATGAAGAACTTGCTGGCGGCGCTGGGCTGCCAGTTTGATCTGCATAGTCTGGCAGGATCGCTGGATGTCGCCGATCGCCAAATGGTGGAAATCCTCCGCGGGCTGATGCGCGACTCGCGGATTCTGATCCTCGATGAACCTACCGCCTCGCTTACCCCTGCGGAAACCGAACGCTTGTTTAGTCGCTTGCAAGAGCTGCTTGCTACTGGCGTGGGTATTGTTTTTATCTCGCATAAGCTGCCGGAAATTCGCCAGATTGCCGATCGAATTAGCGTGATGCGCGACGGAACCATCGCCTTAAGCGGCAAAACCAGCGAACTGTCTACCGACGACATTATTCAGGCCATCACCCCAGCGGTACGGGAAAAATCGCTCTCTGCCAGCCAAAAATTATGGCTGGAGTTACCTGGTAACCGCCCACAACATGCCGTCGGAACGCCGGTGCTGACACTGGAAAATCTGACTGGCGAAGGCTTCAGGAATGTCAGCCTGACGCTCAATGCCGGAGAAATTCTGGGCCTGGCTGGGCTGGTGGGAGCCGGACGCACAGAACTGGCCGAGACGCTCTATGGTCTGCGTACTTTGCGTGGCGGACGCATTATGCTGAATGGTAAAGAGATCAATAAATTATCCACTGGAGAACGTTTACTGCGCGGTCTGGTTTATCTGCCGGAAGATCGCCAGTCATCCGGACTGAATCTCGATGCTTCGCTGGCCTGGAACGTCTGCGCCCTTACTCATAACCTTCGTGGATTCTGGGCGAAAACCGCGAAAGATAATGCCACCCTGGAACGTTATCGTCGGGCGCTGAATATTAAATTTAACCAACCGGAACAAGCTGCACGGACATTATCCGGTAGCAACCAGCAAAAAATCCTCATTGCCAAATGCCTGGAAGCTTCGCCGCAAGCATTGATTGTCGATGAGCCGACGCGCGGCGTGGATGTCTCGGCCCGTAATGATATCTACCAGCTGTTGCGCAGCATCGCCGCACAGAATGTGGCTGTGCTGTTTATCTCCTCTGATATGGAAGAGATCGAACTGATGGCAGATCGTGTGTATGTGATGCATCAGGGCGAAATTACCCACTCTGCACTGACCGGGCGCGATATTAATGTCGAGACTATTATGCGCGTTGCCTTCGGCGATAGTCAGCGTCAGGAGGCATCATGCTGAAGTTTATTCAGAACAACCGTGAAATCACGGCATTGCTGGCGGTGGTGCTGCTGTTTGTATTACCCGGTTTTCTCGACCGCCAGTATTTAAGTGTGCAAACGCTGACCATGGTTTATAGCAGCGCGCAAATCCTGATCCTGCTGGCAATGGGCGCGACGCTGGTAATGCTTACGCGCAATATTGATGTTTCAGTGGGTTCGATTACCGGAATGTGCGCGGTGCTGTTGGGGATGTTACTGAACGCAGGATATTCACTACCTGTTGCCTGTGTCGCGACTTTACTGCTTGGTTTGCTCGCGGGATTTTTCAACGGTGCCCTGGTCGCGTGGCTAAAGATCCCTGCCATTGTTGCCACCCTTGGCACGTTAGGGTTGTACAGAGGCATCATGTTGCTGTGGACTGGCGGTAAATGGATTGAAGGGTTACCCGCCGAACTGAAACAGCTCTCCGCCCCGCTGCTGCTTGGCATTTCAGCAATTGGTTGGTTGACGATAATTCTGGTGGCATTTATGGCCTGGCTGCTGGCGAAGACGGCGTTTGGACGCAGTTTTTATGCCACGGGCGATAATTTACAGGGCGCTCGTCAACTGGGCGTTCGTACGGAAGCCATTCGCATTGTGGCATTTTCGTTGAACGGCTGCATGGCGGCACTGGCGGGAATTGTGTTTGCTTCGCAGATTGGTTTTATCCTCAACCAGACCGGTACCGGGCTGGAGATGAAAGCAATTGCAGCCTGCGTGCTGGGCGGCATTAGTTTGCTCGGTGGTTCCGGTGCGATCATCGGTGCGGTACTCGGCGCATGGTTCCTGACGCAGATCGATAGCGTACTGGTGCTGTTGCGCATTCCGGCATGGTGGAATGATTTTATCGCGGGTCTGGTTCTGCTGGCGGTGCTGGTGTTTGATGGACGCCTGCGTTGTGCGCTGGAACGTAATCTACGGCGGCAAAAATATGCCCGCTTTATGACGCCACCGCCATCCGTTAAACCCGCTTCGTCAGGTAAAAAACGGGAGGCCGCATAATGCGTATTCGCTACGGTTGGGAACTGGCTCTTGCCGCACTGCTCGTTATTGAGATTGTCGCATTTGGTGCAATTAACCCGCGAATGTTAGATCTCAATATGTTGCTGTTCAGCACCAGTGACTTTATCTGCATTGGCATTGTCGCTCTACCGCTGACGATGGTGATTGTCAGTGGCGGGATCGATATTTCGTTTGGTTCGACCATCGGCCTCTGCGCCATTGCATTGGGCGTACTGTTTCAAAGTGGTGTGCCGATGCCGCTGGCGATACTCCTGACCTTACTGCTCGGCGCATTGTGCGGGCTGATCAACGCCGGATTAATTATCTATACCAAAGTTAACCCGCTGGTGATTACGCTTGGCACGCTGTATCTGTTTGCCGGAAGCGCTCTGCTGCTTTCCGGTATGGCCGGAGCGACGGGGTACGAAGGTATTGGTGGATTCCCGATGGCGTTTACAGATTTCGCTAACCTGGATGTGCTGGGACTCCCCGTTCCGCTGATTATCTTCCTGATATGTCTCCTCGTTTTCTGGCTCTGGCTGCATAAAACCCATGCCGGACGTAATGTGTTTTTGATTGGGCAAAGCCCGCGCGTGGCGCTTTATAGCGCGATTCCAGTTAACCGCACCTTATGTGCGCTCTATGCCATGACGGGGCTGGCGTCTGCGGTCGCCGCTGTGCTGCTGGTATCGTATTTTGGTTCAGCACGTTCCGATCTCGGTGCGTCGTTTCTGATGCCCGCCATCACCGCCGTGGTGCTTGGCGGGGCCAATATTTATGGTGGTTCCGGTTCCATTATCGGCACCGCCATTGCGGTTTTATTAGTGGGATATTTGCAGCAAGGTTTGCAAATGGCAGGAGTGCCAAATCAGGTGTCCAGCGCCCTTTCCGGTGCGCTGCTTATCGTCGTTGTCGTAGGTCGTTCCGTTAGCCTGCATCGCCAGCAAATTAAAGAGTGGCTGGCGCGTCGGGCCAATAACCCATTGCCATAAAGGATATCTTCATGACACTTCATCGCTTTAAGAAAATCGCCTTACTTAGCGCTCTTGGCATTGCCGCAATCTCTATGAATGTGCAGGCCGCAGAGCGTATTGCATTTATTCCCAAACTGGTTGGCGTGGGATTTTTTACCAGCGGTGGCAACGGCGCACAACAAGCGGGTAAAGAGCTGAGCGTTGATGTGACCTACGACGGGCCGACAGAACCCAGTGTTTCTGGTCAGGTACAGTTGATTAATAACTTCGTCAATCAAGGTTATAACGCCATTATTCGTTTCTGCGGTTTCGCCTGATGGCTTGTGTCCGGCACTGAAACGCGCCATGCAACGTGGTGTGAGAGTGCTGACCTGGGACTCTGATACTAAACCGGAGTGCCGCTCTTACTACATTAATCAGGGAACGCCCGCCCAGTTGGGAGGTATGTTGGTGGATATGGCGGCGCGTCAGGTGAATAAAGACAAAGCCAAAGTCGCGTTTTTCTACTCAAGCCCCACCGTTACGGACCAAAACCAGTGGGTGAAAGAAGCGAAAGCGAAAATCGCCAAAGAGCATCCAGGCTGGGAAATTGTCACTACGCAGTTTGGCTATAACGATGCCACTAAATCGTTACAAACCGCAGAAGGAATATTAAAAGCGTATAGCGATCTCGACGCCATTATCGCCCCCGATGCCAACGCCCTGCCCGCTGCCGCACAAGCCGCAGAAAACCTGAAAAATGACAAAGTAGCGATTGTCGGATTCAGTACGCCAAATGTGATGCGCCCGTATGTAGAGCGCGGCACGGTGAAAGAATTTGGACTGTGGGATGTGGTTCAGCAAGGCAAAATTTCAGTGTATGTCGCGGATGTATTATTGAAAAAAGGATCAATGAAAACGGGCGACAAGCTGGATATCCAGGGCGTAGGTCAGGTTGAAGTCTCGCCAAACAGCGTTCAGGGCTATGACTACGAAGCGGATGGTAATGGCATCGTACTGTTACCGGAGCGCGTGATATTCAACAAAGAGAATATCGGCAAATACGATTTCTGATGTGCATTACTTAACCGGAGTAAGTTATGGCAGATTTAGACGATATTAAAGATGGTAAAGATTTTCGTACCGATCAACCGCAACAAAATATCCCTTTTACCCTGAAAGGTTGCGGTGCGCTGGTAGACTGGCCCCCTGAATCTCCAGACAACCAGTATCACTTATTTAAGTGATAGTCTTAATACTAGTTTTTAGACTA
>NZ_JBDYCV010000147.1:0-7304 GCF_040495915.1 Shigella sp. FJ200513
TTTCTGCTCATTATTAGCTCCTTCTGATGCCATTCTATTTCAGGAAGGAGTGTCCGTTAAACTCAGGCTACCTCACGCTGCTGAGCAGTCGGAAGTGTCGCCAGAACAGCGGCGCGCCATCTGCGAGGCTTTTGAGTCTGCCAATAATACCCATGGCTTAAACCTGACTGCCCATAAATACCCGGGCTTACGCGGCACACTACAAACCGCATCCACTGACTGCGACACAATTGTGGAAGCTGCAGCACTATTACCCGCTTTTGATCAGGCAGTGGAAGGCAACCGCCACCAGGATGATTACGGTTCAGGTCTTGGGATGGCCGAAGAGAAATTTCACTATTATCTCGATCTCAATGACCGCTATGTCTATTTTTATGAGCCGGTTAATGTTGAATACTTTGCGATGAATAACTGGTCCTTCCTGCAGTCAGGAAGTATTGGCATCGATCGCAAAGATATTGAAAAGGTATTTACCGGGCGTACCGTATTGTCGAGCATTTACCAGGATCAGCGTACTAAACAGAACGTGATGAGTTTGCTGACGCCGGTATATGTCGCAGGGCAGCTAAAAGGGATTGTGCTGCTGGATATTAACAAAAACAATTTGCGGAATATCTTTTACACTCATGACCGCCCTCTCCTCTGGCGTTTTCTCAATGTCACGCTAACCGATACCGATTCGGGGCGCGACATTATCATCAACCAGAGCGAAGATAATCTGTTCCAGTATGTCAGTTACGTCCATGACTTACCTGGCGGCATTCGTGTCTCGTTATCCATTGATATTCTTTACTTTATCACGTCTTCGAGGAAAAGCGTTCTGTTCTGGATTTTGACGGCGTTAATTTTGCTGAATATGGTCCGGATGCACTTCCGTTTATACCAAAATGTGTCGCGAGAAAATATTAGTGATGCGATGACTGGACTGTATAATCGCAAAATTTTAACCCCTGAACTGGAGCAGCGGTTGCAGAAACTGGTGCAATCCGGTTCTTCGGTGATGTTTATTGCAATTGACATGGACAAGTTAAAGCAAATAAATGACACCCTCGGTCATCAGGAGGGGGATTTAGCGATTACGTTACATGATGCGTATAAAGCTTCCGATGAGCGTTTATATGTCAATAAGCAGAACAAAAACAGCCGTTCATGATAACCTTCTGTGGTTGTTTGCTTGTAATCTCAGGAGCGTGAAATGACTGAAATGGCTAAAGGAAGCGTGACGCATCAGCAGTTAATCGCTTTATTATCACAAGAAGGTGCTAACTTCCGCGTCGTTACCCATGAAGCGGTAGGTAAATGTGAAGCGGTGTCAGAAATTCGTGGTACCGCTCTAGGCCAGGGTGCTAAGGCACTGGTATGTAAAGTCAAAGGCAATGGCGTAAATCAACATGTTCTGGCGATCCTCGCAGCCGATCAACAGGCCGATCTGAGCCAACTCGCCAGCCATATAGGCGGATTACGCGCTTCGTTGGCCAGCCCGGCGGAAGTTGATGAACTCACAGGCTGTGTCTTCGGCGCGATCCCCCCTTTCAGCTTCCATCCAAAACTCAAACTGGTTGCCGACCCTCTACTCTTCGAACGATTTGATGAAATCGCCTTCAATGCAGGGATGCTGGATAAATCCGTTATTTTGAAAACCGCGGATTATTTGCGCATTGCGCAACCAGAACTGGTCAATTTCCGCCGCACTGCGTAGCTAGCCTATCCGTTCAATAAGCAGAACGGACAAAACCAGCACAACCGCAATAGCAAAAAACGATGATGTGATAATCAGTGTCTCGACGAACATTTGATCGTTCATAGCATGCCCCCGGGAGATAGCTGTTTTCACGTTATTGTTAGCGTGCACAAATGGCAGTTTGATGACAGTTCGCCTGATTTTTTATGCAAAAAACGTAAAGATTTTCTACTTCCTTCCTGCAGCAAGCATAAAGTAAGCAGGCTTATTATTTTTTGGCAAGGAAACCACGATGTTTGATGTCACTTTGCTGATCCTGCTCGGGTTAGCTGCGCTGGGCTTTATCAGTCATAACACCACTGTCGCCGTTTCAATTCTGGTGTTGATCATTGTCCGCGTCACACCGTTAAGCACCTTTTTCCCGTGGATTGAAAAACAGGGGCTAAGTATCGGGATAATCATTCTGACGATTGGCGTTATGGCCCCCATCGCCAGCGGGACGCTACCGCCCTCAACCTTGATTCACTCGTTTCTGAACTGGAAATCGCTGGTGGCAATTGCAGTAGGCGTTATTGTCTCCTGGCTGGGTGGGCGCGGCGTGACGTTAATGGGCAGCCAGCCGCAACTGGTTGCTGGGCTGCTGGTGGGCACTGTTTTAGGCGTAGCGCTGTTTCGCGGCGTACCGGTTGGCCCGCTTATTGCCGCGGGTCTGGTTTCGCTGATTGTGGGGAAACAGTAGTTAATCCCGCAATATATCGGCCTGGCGTTTGCCCCAAGCCTTTCTTAAACATAGTAATAAAGGCCGTTGTTGAATCATACCCCAGCGTATGAGCAACTTTCTGTACAGTATCGCCTTTCACTAATCCCTGAAGCGCCATAATCAGCTGTAACTGCTGACGCCACTGGCGAAAACTCAACCCCGTCTCTTTCACTATCAGGCGGGCAAGATTGCGTTCACTCATCGCAAAAAAGCCAGCCCATTGCCCCAATGCCCCCCACTCGACGGGCCCTTTCGCCATCATCTCCACCATCGTGCGGATTTTAGGATGAGAAGAAACGGGCAGGTGCAGCTGTTGTTGTGGCTGCTGAGGGAGTTCATCAAACAGGACCTGAATTAATCTGCGGGTCATCGGCTCAGCACGCTGAGTCGTCGTCCTGTTTGCCAGGGTTAAAATCAATTCCCGGCATAAGGGCGATATTTTCAATGTGCAACATGGTCGGCATTGTCACTGCGCTGGGTTCGATAAACAGAAAACAGAGTTCAGCGTTAGCTGTCACTTGATTGCTATGCTTCACCCCGCCCGGTATCCAAACCGCATATTGTGGCGGCACCATCCACAAAGCATTTTCCACCGTACAGGTAATTGCACCATGTAATGCCAGTATCAGCTGTCCTTTGCGGTGCTGATGTACAGGACTGGTTAACTCATCCGTTCCGGCGTGAATACAAAATGCGACCGCGGCTTCATGGTGTCGGTGGGTTCATAGCCATTGAGATTCAACCTGTGCATCATTTTGTCCGAACTTAGCGATAATTTGTCATTTTAGCTTGATTCAACATAACAATAAAAACGGTAAGGTACAGCCTCGTTTGTAACAATGAGAAGCATATGACCTGTTCAACTTCATTAAGCGGCAAAAACAGGATTGTCCTTATCGCTGGCATTCTGATGATTGCCACAACATTACGCGTCACCTTTACCGGCGCAGCGCCGTTACTGGATACGATTCGTTCCGCTTACTCGCTGACGACAGCGCAAACCGGCTTATTAACCACCCTGCCATTATTGGCCTTTGCGCTAATCTCACCTCTGGCTGCCCCGGTGGCGCGACGTTTTGGTATGGAACGTAGCCTGTTTGCCGCGTTACTTTTGATCTGTGCAGGTATCGCAATTCGTTCTCTCCCTTCGCCTTACTTATTATTTGGCGGTACAGCGGTCATTGGCGGTGGGATTGCATTAGGCAATGTCTTACTGCCAGGATTAATTAAACGCGATTTCCCTCATTCCGTCGCCAGACTTACCGGCGCATATTCCCTGACAATGGGAGCTGCAGCGGCACTGGGATCGGCTATGGTCGTGCCGCTGGCTTTGAACGGTTTTGGCTGGCAAGGCGCGTTGTTCATGCTGATGTGTTTTCCTCTGCTGGCTCTTTTTTTATGGCTGCCACAGTGGCGAAGTCAGCAACATGCAAATTTGAGTACCTCACGCGCCTTACATACTCGGGGTATCTGGCGTTCGCCACTTGCCTGGCAGGTAACATTGTTTCTTGGGATCAACTCACTGGTCTATTACGTGATTATTGGCTGGCTTCCGGCGATCCTCATCAGTCACGGCTATAGCGAAGCACAGGCGGGTTCACTGCATGGTTTGCTGCAACTAGCCACAGCAGCTCCCGGTTTGCTGATCGCACTTTTCTTACATCATGTGAAAGACCAGCGTGGTATTGCAGCGTTCGTTGCCTTGATGTGCGCAGTGGGCGCGGTTGGGCTCTGCTTTATGCCAGCGCACGCGATCACCTGGACTCTGCTTTTCGGTTTTGGTTCCGGCGCAACAATGATACTGGGGTTGACGTTCATTGGTCTTCGGCAAGTTCTGCGCATCAGGCGGCGGCACTCTCGGGGATGGCACAATCCGTCGGGTATTTGCTGGCAGCCTGTGGGCCGCCGCTAATGGGTAAAATACACGATGCTAACGGTAACTGGTCCGTACCACTGATGGGTGTTGCAATACTTTCACTACTGATGGCGATTTTCGGACTTTGCGCCGGGAGAGACAAAGAAATTCGCTAATATCCGGTGCTATAGTGACGTGACAAATCTTGCGTGAAAGGGAGAACAAACACGATGAATATTCAGTGCAAACGCGTTTATGATCCGGCTGAACAGAGCGATGGTTATCGCGTACTGGTCGACCGCCTCTGGCCGCGCGGTATCAAAAAAACCGATTTAGCCCTTGATGAGTGGGATAAAGAAATCACGCCGTCAACGGAACTGCGCAAAGCCTTTCACGGCGAAGTCGTCGATTTTGCAACCTTTCGCGAGCAATATCGCGCAGAACTGGCGCAACACGAGCAAGAAGGAAAGCGGCTGGCGGACATCGCCAAAAAACAGCCGCTGACCCTGCTCTACGCAGCAAAAAACACCACGCAGAACCATGCGCTGGTGCTGGCCGACTGGCTACGTAGCTTGTGATTTTAGTACGGCATCCGGCGGTTATTTTTCACCAGCCGGATGGTCCCGTCGCCACAATGCCCATTCATCAATCGTTTCACCGCCCGGTAATTTGCAATTGTTGCTGACCCCTTGCGCTGTCTGCACTGGAATGAGCGTCCCGCCCTTCTGCTGGCAATAGACCGACGCCGGATTTGCCATACCAATCTGCGGCGGTTTAGGTGCTTCTGGCTGAGAAGGGGTTGAACAACCAGCCAGGACCAGCAAGCAAGGCAGAACAAAACTGATAATTTTCATTTATTGATCTCACATATTTATCCAAGCTTAGAGTATCGCGGTATCGTTTTGTTTTGCAGCACTATTTTTATTACATTCACTCAAAACATATTACGTCTTGTTTCATCTTTGTTGATGATGTTTTATCATGCCTGCAAAGATTAAATAATCAGCACTTACCCGCCGTATCCTGGAGTTGTTCCGTGTCAGATCAGATTATCGCCCGCGTCTCGCAATCCCTTGCCAAAGAACAGTCACTGGAAAGTCTGGTCCGACAGCTTCTGGAGATGCTGGAAATGGTCACTGATATGGAATCAACCTACCTGACCAAAGTGGATGTCGAAGCGCGCCTGCAGCATATTATGTTTGCCCGTAACAGCCAGAAAATGCACATCCCGGAGAATTTTACCGTCTTGTGGGATTACTCGTTATGCAAACGCGCCATTGATGAAAACTGCTTTTTCAGCGATGAAGTCCCTGACCGTTGGGGCGACTGTATTGCGGCACGCAATCTTGGCATCACCACATTTCTGAGCACGCCAATTCACTTACCGGATGGATCATTCTATGGCACGCTTTGCGCCGCCAGCAGTGAGAAGCGCCAGTGGAGTGAACGCGCGGAACAGGTTTTACAGTTATTCGCCGGACTGATTGCACAATATATTCAAAAAGAGGCACTGGTTGAACAGCTGCACGAAGCCAATGCTGCGCTGATTGCGCAATCGTATACCGACTCGTTAACCGGGCTACCGAATCGGCGGGCGATTTTTGAAAATCTGACGACGCTGTTTTCCCTCGCCCGGCATCTTAACCATAAGATAATGATCGCGTTTATCGATCTGGATAACTTCAAATTAATCAATGATCGTTTTGGTCATAATAGTGGCGATCTGTTTCTCATTCAGGTTGGCGAGCGCCTTAATACGCTCCAGCAAAATGGCGAAGTTATTGGTCGTCTCGGTGGTGATGAGTTTTTGGTTGTTTCACTAAACAACGAGAATGCGGATATTTCGTCGCTGCGAGAACGTATTCAACAGCAAATACGTGGAGAATATCACTTAGGTGATGTTGATTTGTATTATCCCGGTGCCAGTCTTGGCATAGTAGAAGTCGATCCTGAAACAACCGATGCAGACAGTGCCCTGCATGCTGCCGATATTGCGATGTATCAGGAGAAAAAACACAAACAGAAAACACCTTTTGTCGCGCATCCAGCGCTACATTCCTGAGGCGTATTCACATCCTTTTGATTGGTGATAACATGCGAATCGGTATTATTTTTCCGGTTGTAATCTTCATTACAGCGGTCGTATTTTTAGCATGGTTTTTTATTGGCTGCTATGCTGCCCCGGGAGCATAAAGATGAAAAAAACAACGATTATTATGATGGGTGTGGCGATTATTGTCGTACTCGGCACTGAGCTGGGATGGTGGTAACGTCACCTCTAAAAAATAGCAAAGGCTGCCTGTGTGCAGCCTTTGTGCAATTTAAGCGTTAACTTTTAATCTTCCTGTAGATAAATAGCACGACAATCGCACCAATAACGGCTGAAGCGGCGCACGAAAAACGCTTTCGCGTTTTTCGTGCGCCGCTTCACCCCTGGTTCAGCATTTCGTCTGCAGTCTGAACCGCAGGCAACCATTTTTCAGCAAGTCTGCGCTGGGAATCGCTGGCTTTATCCCATTTGCTCCACAGTGCCTCACGATCGTAATCGTGCGCTTCCAGCGTGGGGCGGGCGATTTCAAAATACCCCTAGCTTGTTTCTATTTGCTCAGATTTTAATAACAACTCAGCACGTGCTGCCGCTGGTAGAACTGATATATGAAATTCCAAAGCCTTTGAACCCGTACGCTTGCGACGTAGTTCTGGATGATTGGCTGCAAGCTTTTCAAGATTGCGGCGAATACTCACCTCATGTTTAGGAAAGCATGACATTCCTACGCATTCTTGCGCTGTTACCCAATGGGTTAACATGATGTTTTCTCCATATACCGAGAAGGCCAAATCTGGGCTGGTTCCATATCCAAATATCTAGCAATGATTGCTTCGTATCGTGGTATATGGCAGCGAAATACGTTACGCATAGTGTCAGGCTTTAAGGCTGCCGGGGAGATATTCCCCAGACGAGAGTGACGACGCTGACGATTGTAGAAAATCTCAATGTATTCCCGTAT
>NZ_JBDYCV010000148.1:0-7299 GCF_040495915.1 Shigella sp. FJ200513
TGGCGTTAAGTCGTGTCTTACCGGGTTGGACTCAAGACGATAGTTACCGGATAAGGCGCAGCGGTCGGGCTGAACGGGGGGTTCGTGCACACAGCCCAGCTTGGAGCGAACGACCTACACCGAACTGAGATACCAACAGCGTGAGCTATGAGAAAGCGCCACGCTTCCCGAAGGGAGAAAGGCGGACAGGTATCCGGTAAGCGGCAGGGTCGGAACAGGAGAGCGCACGAGGGAGCTTCCAGGGGGAAACGCCTGGTATCTTTATAGTCCTGTCGGGTTTCGCCACCTCTGACTTGAGCGTCGGTTTTTGTGATGCTCGTCAGGGGGGCGGAGCCTATGGAAAAACGCCATCGGCGCGGCCTTCTTCCTGTTCCTGGTCTTTTGCTCACATGTTCTTTCCGGCGTTATCCCCTGATTCTGTGGATAACAGCATTTCGTTTTTGAGTGAGTAGATACCGCTCGCCGCAGTCGAACGACCGAGCGTAGCGAGTCAGTGAGCGAGGAAGCGGAAAAGCGCCTGGACGTGCATTTTCTCCTTACGCATCTGTGCGGCATTTCACACCCGGTATGGCGCACTTTTCATACAATCCGCACTGATGCCGCATGGTTAAGCCAGTATACACTCCGCTATCGCTACGTGACTGGGTCATGGCTGCGCCCCGACACCCGCTAACACCCGCTGACAAGCCCGTCAGAGGTTTTCACCGTCATCCCCGAAGCGAGCGAGGCAACTGCGGTAAAGCTCATCGGCGTGGTCGTAAAGCGATTCACAGATGTCTGCCTGTTCATCCGCGTCCAGTTCGTTGAGCTTCTCCAGCAGCGTTAATGTCTGGCTTCTGATAAAGCGGGCCATGTTAAGGGCGGTTTTTTCCTGTTTGGTCACTGATGCCTCCGTGTAAGGGGGATTTCTGTTCATGGGGGTAATGATACCGATGAAACGCGAGAGGATGCTCACGATACGGGTTACTGATGATGAACATGCCCGGTTACTGGAACGCTGTGAGGGTAAACAGCTGGCGGTATGGATGCGGCGGGTCTGCCTGGGTGAGCCGGTTGCCCGTTCCGGGAGGCTGCCGACACTGGCACCGCCGTTACTGCGTCAGCTGGCCGCCATCGGGAATAACCTGAATCAGGCAGCGAGGAAGGTGAACAGCGGGCAGTGGTCTTCCGGTGACCGGGTTCAGGTGGTGGCCGCACTGATGGCCATCGGGGATGAGCTGCGCCGGCTGCGTCTGGCCGTCAGGGAACAGGGGACGCGGGATGATAGTTAAGTTTCATGCCAGGGGAAAAGGCGGTGGCAGTGGTCCGGTTGATTACCTGCTGGGAAGGGAGCGTAACCGGGAAGGGGCAACGGTGCTTCAGGGTAATCCGGAAGAAGTCCGGGAACTCATCGATGCCACGCCATTTGCGAAGAAATACACGTCCGGTGTTCTCTCGTTCGCGGAGAAGGAGCTGCCGCCGGGAGGGCGTGAAAAAGTGATGGCGAGCTTTGAGCGTGTACTGATGCCCGGTCTCGAAAAAAATCAGTACAGCATTCTGTGGGTGGAGCACCAGGACAAGGGGCGGCTTGAGCTGAATTTTGTCATTCCGAACATGGAGCTACAGACCGGAAAACGCCTCCAGCCGTACTACGACCGCGCAGACAGGCCGAGAATTGATGCCTGGCAGACGCTGGTGAATCACCATTACGGGCTGCATGACCCGAACGCCCCGGAGAACCGCCGGACGCTGACTCTCCCTGATAACCTGCCGGAAACGAAACAGGCGCTTGCTGAGAGCATTACACGGTGGATAGACGCTCTTTATCATGTCGGGGAGATAAAAGGCCGTCAGGATGTGATTCAGGCGCTCACAGAGGCGGGGCTTGAAGTGGTCAGGGTGACGCGAAGCAGTATCAGCATTGCAGACCCGAACGGCGGGAAGAATATCAGACTGAAAGGAGCATTCTATGAGCAATCTTTTACAGACGGGCGCGGAGTTCGAGAAAAAGCTGAAAGAGAGAGCCGAATCTACAGAGAAAATGCTGAGCGACGAGTTCAGGAAGCTCGAAGAATCTGTAAGCAAGGCTGTGACATCAAACGAGACGAAAATCAAAGACGCTATAGCCCTGTTCACAGCTTCGACAGAGGAATCACTGAAAAAACATCGGGAAGGGGTGAAAGAGGCGATGATGCAGCACAGGAAGGACGTGTTAAAGCTGGCAGGGAATACGGGCATGATGTTACTGGGGATGGTCATTTTCCTGTTTACCGTGAGTGGCGGGACGCTCTGGTATCTTGGCGGGATGATACAGGCGAACCTGGAAGAAATCAGGAAGCAGAACGAGAGTCTGGAGAAGCTGAACGCGAAGACATGGGGCGTGCGTTATCACGAGGGGAGCAACGGACGTTTTCTGGTGTTGCCCGAGGGGATGAAAGCCGAAACGAACTGGACGATGGAAAACGGGAAACAGAATGCCGTAAGGCTGGTACAGGAGTGACAGAGCATGACGGAGCTGGAAAGCCATTTGCTGAACGCATTAGAGCAGCTGCAACAGGACTATATGCAGCGGCTGAACGAATGGGAGAGCGCCTTCGTGGAATTGCAGAAAATGTTTTCGCTTACGCAACGGGACAACGCGATGCTGAACGAGCGGGTCATGCAGTTGAGTCAGCAGGTGCTGCACTTGAGCGAGCAGACAGAACGCTTGAGCCAGTTATACAGCGAGAACTGGAGATAAGAGAGGAACGGTTGATACAGGAGCGCGAACATGCGTTATTCCTGGAACGGGAACGCCAGCCGGAAATACAGGAACGGACACTGGATGGCCCTTCGCTGGGATGGTAATCAGAGACAGGCTAAAATGTTGTCAGCGCGTTTCCGGTGCATTTTTTGGGATAATGGTTGGTTCGGGGGCACCGGGAACGCGCTTCAGTCAGACCTTGCTGAAAACACAGGAACGAGTTAAAACGCATACGGGCGCGATTCTGGTGTGTCTTTTGTCGCTGTGTTTTGCCTCTATTGCCAGATCGCGCTCATTCCCCTGAACTTCTGTTTTCCCGCTCAGGTCCCCGTCTTCTTCGCTTCCGAAAGCATGAATAAAATCCGTTTCAGCTGTCTCTGGCTGGCAATTCCTGCGTGATTCACATGGCTGCATAGCTATGCATGTGGTTAAAATTTACCGGGTGCGATCGCGGCAGTTTTTCGGGTGGTTTGTTGCCATTTTTACCTGTCTGCTGCCGTGATCGCGCCGAACGCGTTTCAGCGGTGCGTACAATTAAGATATTACGTTAAATTGTGAGGGAATGGTCCCCATATACTGACTTTATCATAGGGATAGGGTTGGTAGTGGGTCGATTGGGTTTCGGCATTGTTTCCGTTAATGCCAATTGCATTTTTGTATTTGATGCAACAGAAGGCGTGAGATTCTCCTGGGCCTGGAAAGGCTAAGTGTTTAGAATTGATGGCAAAATATCTTCCGTCCGATTTTTGAAGTAGTTGTTGTTTGGCTGTCTCCCAAAGGGTGCTGTTACAAACTTCTTGAATTTGTAGTTTTTGCAGGACTCTTATTACTGCGTTGTCATGTTCCAATTCTTTAGGGGAGTGTATTATTCTCTCTTTTAATAAGCTGTTTACCACAGGGTTTAGTTGTTGTCTAAAGCACGCAGATAATGCCATTGCTACACAATTTTGTTCCCGAGGAAGCATGTTTGGCGGGGTATGCCGTGTTTGATGTGATATGTCTATTCTCATAGAAGGTCTCTGGCTTATAGCATCAACAAATACGGCTATAAAACAAAATTTTCATAGAGTGATTCAAGATCTTCTTGAGATCCTTTTTTGCGGCGCGTAATCTGCTGCCTGCAAACAAAAAAACCACCGCTACCAACGGTGGTTTGTTTGCCGGAATCTAGAGCTACCAACTCTTTCTTCCGAAGGTAACTGGCTTGGTGGAGCACAGATACCAAATGCTGTCCTTCTAGTGTAGCCGCAGTTAGGCCACCACTTCAAGAACTCTTAATATCTCAATCCACCTTGTCCAGTTACCAATGGCTGCTGCCAGTGGCGTTAAGTCGTGTCTTACCGGGTTGGACTCAAGACGATAGTTACCGGATAAGGCGCAGCGGTCGGGCTGAACGGGGGGTTCGTGCACACAGCCCAGCTTGGAGCGAACTGCCTACCCGGAACTGAGTGTCAGGCGTGGAATGAGACGAACGCGGCCATAACAGCGGAATGACACCGGTAAACCGAAAGGCAGGAACAGGAGAGCGCACGAGGGAGCCACCAGGGGGAAACGCCTGGTATCTTTAAGTCCTGTCGGGTTTCGCCACCTCTGACTTGAGCGTCGATTTTTGTGATGCTCGTCAGGGGGGCGGAGCCTATGGAAAAACGCCACCGGCGCGGCCTTTTTTCGGGGCCTCTTTTTTGCTCACATGTTTTTTCTGGTGTTATCCCCTGATTCTGTGGATAACCGTATATCCGTCTTTGCGTGAGCAGACACCGCTCGCCGCAGCCGAACGACCGAGCGCAGCGAGTCAGTGAGCGAGGAAGCGGAAGAGCGCCGGAAGCTGCATTTTCTCCTTACGTATCTGTGCAGCATTTCACACCTCATATGTCGCTGTTCTCTCACCATCTGCTCTGCCGCCTCATAATTAAGCCAGTATACACTCCGTTATCGCTACGTGACTGGGTCATGGCTGCGCCCCGACACCCGCTAAAACCCCCTGACGCGCCCTGACGGGCTTGTCTGCTGACGAAAACGCCCACGGGAAAGCCGTGACCGCCTCCGTCAGCTTCGTTATGTTCCTGTTTCACTTTCGGCCTCAAAGCGAATCTGGATGCTGTTCTGGAGTTCTTCTGCGAGTTCGTGCAGTCGTTTGCACATGGCCGCCTGTTCGTCGGCATCCAGAGCATCCAGTTTTTCAAGCAGTGTCAGGCTCTGGCTTTTGATACATCGCGCCATATTCAGCGCAGTTTGTTGTTATTTGTTCACCTTCCGTTGTTCTCCGTCAGTTCCGGGTGTCGGGGGGGGGGACCCTGAGCAGGTGGTAATTGTAAGACGTTGCGGGCGACGGTATTACAATTGCACATCCTGTCCTGTTTCTTTAGGACGTATCATGGCACAGCATATCAACTGATAAATAATCCCTGTGCAGTGCAGCCGCTGTTGCATAAAATTTCGCTCTGCGTCGAGTGTTTCTTAATCAATAATTCCGCTGATACTCCGGAAAAACGCGAGTCTGTTCTCATGCCTGAAATGCCCACACCCCACGCAAAAACAAGTTTTTGCTGATTTTTCTTTATAAATAGAGAGTTATGACAAATTAGTTCTTCTTGCTCTCTTTGTGATATTTAAAAAAGCGGTGTCGGCGCGGTGTTGTAGCTGCGCCAACACCGCTTTTTAGGGGTGGTACTGACTATTTTCATAAAAAAAACATTATCTTATATTAGGGGTGCTGCTAGCGGCGCGGTGTGTTTTTTTACAGGACGCCCCTGGGGGCGCTGCTAGGGGTGTCTGTTCAGATATGTAGCAATGAGTCAGGGATTCACGAACTGAAAATGTCCGAAAATGTGTCTCATGGGCACTGTATGCGCCCAAACCGATCGTCATTCACTTTCATGCATAGCTATGCAGTGAGCTGAAAGCGATCCTGACGCATTTTTCCGGTTTACCCCGGGGAAAACATCTCTTTTTGCGGTGTTTGCGGCAGAATCGCGTTCAGCGCGTTTTAGCGGTGCGCGCAATAAAATGTTATGTTAAATGTCTGCTGAATGGTTTTTAGGTTTTTTCCTAACATATGATAGAATAAAAAAACCATATGTTAATATATTGTGTTTTTTTCAATGAAAATCTCAAAGGTCTCTGACGAACATTTTTCTAATTACAACATGTTGCCGAATGGTAATGAAGAAATTGACCTTTTTGGCTTGATTAGCGTTTTATGGGCAGCAAAAATAAAAATTGTTGGGGTGATTCTATTTTTTGCTTGTATTGGCTTTCTTGTTTCTTTTGTTTTGCCACAAAAATGGACTAGTTCTGCTGTGGTTACTCCTGCTGAGTCTGTTCAATGGAGTGAATTAAATAAGGAGCTTTCCAAGCTTCATGTTCTGGGAGTGGATTTTGATATCAATCGTGATAGCGCATTTGCTCTGTTTATTAAGAAATTTCAGTCCGTTAATTCGTTGAATGAGTATATGAGATCATCTCCTTATGTTATGGAGATTATTAAAAAGAATAACATTAGCGCTCTCGAACTGCATCGTGCAATTGTTGAGTTGAGTAAAAATATGAAGTCGATTGATGATAATGCCAGTAAGAAAAACGACAAGTCATCATTGTATGTATCATGGACTCTGAGTTTTACTGCTCCAACAAGTAAAGAAGCTCACGATGTGTTGTCTGGGTATATTAATTATGTTTCTTCCCTTGTTGTAAGGGATTTGATGGAAGATATAAGAAATAAACTAGAAGTTAAAACTAATGTTGAAAAAGAAATTCTTGCACTGGATGAGATAAAAATTAGAAACCAGCTGAATGCAGATATTCGACGCCTCAATTATTCACTGGAGGTTGCTAATGCGGCTGGAATAAAAAAACCTGTATACAGCAATGGTCAGATTATGAAGGATGACCCAGATTTTCCTGTGGCTCTCGGTTCTGATGGTATAGCAACTAAATTGAACATCAAAAAATCAATCAAGGATGTTTCGGAATTGAGTGGGGAGTTGCGAAATCGTCAATATGTTGTGAATCAATTGGTTGTGGCGAAAGTGGGGGATGTTGATTTTATGCCATTTCAGTATCAATTGAGCCCAACGTTACCGGTCAGAAAGGATGGGCCAAGTAATGCCATAATTGTAATTCTTTCTTCTGTCATTGGAGGGATGCTTGCATGTGGCTATATACTTTTACGTCATGCCATGGAGGCCAGAAAGATGAGTGTGATTGAGTAAAAGTTGTGCTGATGCATCATTTTATAAGCAACTTTTATAAAAAGTTCAAAGGATCTTCTTGAGATCATTCCCTTACAGCCGTAGTCTTCTACTCTAGAAAACGAAAAAACCACCTGGGGAGGTGGTTTTTCGAAGGTTCAGTAAGTTGGGGAACTTCTGAACCGTGGTAACAGTCTTGTGCGAGACATGTCACCAAATCTGTCCTTCTAGTGTAGCCTCAGTAAGGCTGCCACTTCAAGAACTCTCAATACATCTCTCGCACATCCTGTTTACCAGTGGCCGCTGCCAATGGCGTTAAGTCGTGTCTTACCGGGTTGGACTCAAGACGATAGTTACCGGATAAGGCGCAGCGGTCGGGCTGAACGG
>NZ_JBDYCV010000149.1:0-6966 GCF_040495915.1 Shigella sp. FJ200513
TTTTTCTGCTCATTATTAGCTCCTTCTGATGCCATTCTATTTCAGGAAGGAGTGTCCGTTAAACTCAGGCTACCTCAACTCTCTTTTCAATAGGGTCAAGGTTTTTCATCCCGCCAAGATCTTCTGCCACCTGTTTGAGCATTGACCTTGTTGATGGCGCATCAATTTTTGCACCTGCAGGCATCGCCTTTTCAACATTGCGATAAAGCTGGTCGCTTCGTTTCATCAGCGCAGACATTCTTCCATTGACCGTATCAATAAACTTGTCGCTCATACCAAGAGCATCTTTTGCACCGGAAACGCGATCAATTATCTCACCCGCGCCCTGTGCTAGCTGCCTGATTGCTTCATTTTCCTGCACCTGTAGAGCAGAACCCGCACGGGACTTGATTGCTTGCTCAACTGCCTTGTATTGCTCGTTCCCGGAAAAGTGTGAAGGGAGTAATGAATCAACATTAAGCCTTTCAGCAGACTCCAGAACTTCAGCCTGAGGATTGATATCTAGTTCATCAAGCGATGAAGCGAGATTTGGCCTTTTTTGTGCTGCTACTGTGCGAACGACTTCCTCTGGGTTCTTCGTCGCAGGCGTCATTGGTACACCTTGTGCTACTCTTGCCTCTGCGGCATGAACCGCAGGATTTGTTGCTGCAGCGGCATCACCGGAGAATGGTGATGTTTCTGTTGGCGCAGTGGTCGCTCTCTGTGCAGATGTTTTATTGCCACTAATTATATTTGATGCACCACGAACACCACGGGTAACGCCATTTATCAGGCCATGCGTAGCAATGCTAAGTCCGGCATTAATAGCGGCATTTTCGGCAAAATCACCCCGTTGATTCGCCGCGTCAGCGAGAGAACCAATGACCATGTTTCCAGCTACACCTGCTCCAGGAACAAGATAACCGCCTATTGACTCTCCAGCTTGCGCGTAGGGGTCTGTCGGTCTGTCTACTGGACGATAAACATCATCCAATACTTTTGGCCCCCCAAGCCCCTGACTGATTGCATTAATCAGACTTGCGCCACCCTGCAATACGTCAAATGGTATGTTTACCAGACCACGACCAGCCTGTTCTGCAATTTGCCCTGCACTTTGACCACCAGTGAGCCAATCGCCAGCTTGTTGCATCAATGATGGTTCTTCCCGTGTTGGTGCATTATTGGCCTGATTAACTGTTTGTTGCTGAACAGGTTTCGGTGCGACAGAACTTACGGGTTGAGGTGGCTGCTGACTGGCTGCCTGCTGCTCAATCTGAGCAAATGGATTATTTGGGTCTGACTGCACACCTGATGCCGATACTTGTTCGGATGACTGTACTTCCAGTTGTGCAAACGGGTTGTTAGGGTCTTGCTGAGGATGTACCTTTGCAGAGGTGGCGCGCTGTTCGACTGTTGAGTCTGTCACCGGGTCACCAGCCCATTGAGCAAAGCGATCATCAACGTAACCGCGGCCTTCAGGTCCTGGCGTATATTCACCACGCTTTGCCTTCATAACGTTGCCGGGACCGTCGTGATAAGCCTGAAGAGAGTCACGCCAGTTACCAAACTGCTGGTACATCTTTGCCAGATAGCGCGCGCCAGCGTCAGCCTGATATTCGGGGTTTTGCATTTGCTCATCGGTATAACCCATATCACGCCATGTCCCAGGCATGACCTGAGTCAATCCTACAGCCCCGGCGGAGCTTACTGCGGCAGGGTTGTAAGAAGACTCCTTGGCACCCAGTGCAGTCATCAACCCTTCTGGCACACCGTAACGTGCGCCAGCCTGCTCTAACAAATCACGGTAATTAGCCATTTACTGCCCCAAAGATGGAAGATATCCGTAGCGATTAATGAAGTCGATTGACAGCTCGGGGTGCTGCTTCAGGTAATCTATAGAAGCCTGAGGCGCTTCCACTCGCTTGATACCGTTTTGCTGAACGTACTTACCAACCGCCTCATTACGCTTCTGGTTGAGCGTGTTCAGGATGACGCCAGCGTTGCGACGAAAGGACTCCTCGCTCTGCGAGTTCTGCAGCGAACCAACAGCCTGGTCGAGCTTTTTGCCCTCGGCATCAGAAAGTGCGCCCATGCCTCGCATGGCCTGAACCGCTGTCAGGTATGCTTGTGATTTAAAGGTATCAAGTCGTGCCTGAGTGTCTGCAGCCTGTGAGCCTGGAACGTTGGGGATTACTCCACGTAAGCCTGTAATGCTCTTAAGTGAAGGAGAACTAACGATATCGTTCAGAGTGAACATGCTGGTTGTGAGGGTGTTGATGCCGTCTTTGTAGCCATCATTTAGCGCTTGCTGCTTCTGCTGCAACTGCTGGTTGTTGGCTGCTATGCGGCTCTGTATTTCCTGGCGCTTCAGGTCGTTAGTTTCTGCTGATAGCATCCGGTCAAGGCGCTTATTTTCGTTGTTAATGCGGTTTGTTTCTGCGTCCAGATTAATGCGCTGCTGACCTAAATTCGCCTGGATATCTTGTCCGCGCATTGTGATTGCCTGATTCCGAGCGGCGGTTTGCGAATCCAGATCCTGACCGCGCATGGTAACCTGGCGACCCTGCATTTTATCCTGTAGGTCAAAGTATTTTTCGGGCCCGAGACTGTTCATCCCCAGGTGATCGACAAATTCGCCGAACTGCCGCGGGTTCTGTTGGTACATCTGAGCGACGTCATGAGGATTAACGCCAACACGAGCTAACTCACCGGCGTTGTTTTGCAGCCATGATTGCATTGCTTCTGGAGACGATGACGCAAGGCGTGCGCCAGCCGCTAAGGTGCCGATAGAATTACGCTGCTCTTCATCAATGAATCCCATGCCTTTACGAACGGATTCAATCTGGTCTGGATATTGAGTAGCCAACTGACGCAAAGCACCGCGATCACCAGACGCATAAGCATTAGCGTACGCCTGCTGAAATTCTTTCTGCCGCTGAGCCTGCTTTTCCTGCTGAAAAACACCCGCAATACCTGAAAGACCTTGCAAAGCAGTCAGCCCAACATTGTTAGCGCCTGAACGCTCAATATCATTGTTCTGCCTGATAAGCTGAAGCGTATTGCCGATGTCATTTACGCTCGGAGCGTTTGAGTTGACGCCGCCGATACCAGCCAACAATCCGCCGTTTGTTCCTTGCCAAGTAGCCATGATTCCCCCTTAAAACAACGAGCCAAGCAATCCGATACCAGCACCAATACCAGCGCCCCAAGGCGTTGATGTTCCCAAAAGGCTGGCAAGACCTGCACCGGCAATCGCACCAGACGTGCCACCGCTAATTGCAGTCTGAAGACTTGATGGTTTATTGGCATTAGCAGCGGCAAGAGCTGCGCTTTGCTGTGCAATGCTGCTCATGTTGTTGGCGTACGTCTGCCCGGCGTTTGCCTGACCTTGCAGCGCACCAAGCCCAACGTTTGCCAGATTGTTGTAATTGCTCATCTGATTTGATAACCAAGACTGACCGAGTGTCGGCGCGATCGTAGCCAGTTGATTGCTTGTGGCTGTCGAACCAAGTCCACCCGTCGCCTCCGCAGCAGCAAGACTCTGGTAACGCGCCTGCCCTGCAAGGTCTTTATACTGCTTAGAGTTGTAATACTGATTAAGTGCCTGCCCCTGACCTTCTAAACTGGAAAGGTTCTGAAGCTGGTTAACATACTGCTCCGCAAGAGGCGTGAACGGAGCAAGGTTTTTCATGATCGTCTGCCACTGCTGATTTTGCAGGTCTGCAGCATACTTCTGGGCTTCTGCTGCATACTTTGCGCTTTTATCAGAACTGCCACCTTTCCCGCCTTTTTCAGGGCAATAAGGTTCCTCGCCGCGCAGTTTTCTGCCCAGCTTAAATGCATATAACATGGCTATCTCCCGTGATTCAGGAAGTCGATTAGTTCTTCGCGTGTGGCGCTGTAAAAAGTCACGTCATCCACGCCTTTGAAGTATTTCTTGATGGTTCCTACACGCTTAAGGCCAATCATTGCGCAGTACATCTGACCGTGTCGGAATTTGCGTGCAGCGAACGATGTTACGCACTGAACGGTGGTGTTAGTCAGAATGTATCGCCAGAACGCCAGCCCAATTTCCTTGCTGAAGCCGCGAATCTCTGGCAGGTACATGGCGTGGCAATCTAATGTCAGCGGCTGAATCTCCTGATAGTAAACAATGCCGCCAAACTGACCGTGCACGTTCACCTCAAAGTAACGGCATTCAGGTTTGTAGTCGTATCCATCACCGTTGTTGCTCCCGGCGATAATGTCAGGGTGATTTCCGACTGCTTCTATCAGGTCGATGTTTCGCGTTGGTTTGAATGTAATCATCACTGCTCCGCGATTATCTTGATGGTTGTGGCAGTAAACGCCGCACCATTCGACTGAATGGTTAACGTACTGCCATTTGTGGCAAGAAAGCCGTCTTTATCCACGCTGAAGAACGTAGCTAACAGGATGTTGTCGGTTGTTGTCGCCGCATTACGACTGCTGACCAGTGTGTCAGGAACAGAGCCGGAAAAGGTTAGCTGCATTGACCTGTTGGCGGTTCCGCTGGGCCACGTGCCGACAATCGACAACTTGAAGAGCAGGGTTTTGTTCTCGTTGAACACAACCATCTTGTTGTTAACGGTGTCGAAGAATGGTGCCAACGAGCCGGATGACGGTGTGAGCGTTTTCAGCAGGCTAACAAGGTTGGTCGGCGCTGTCGGGATGGTTACAGATACACCAGAGTAAACAACCTCTGACTTCTTGCGTGTGGTTGCATACTCCAGAGCATCGATGCGCGTTTCATGGTCTGAAACCTGCGACTCCAGCGACTGAACTCTTGTGTCAAGCGACGAAATATCGCTTTCATTCTGAGCTATTCGTGTTTCATGGTCCTGAAGAGTTGATTCTGCCTGTCTGATTCGCTCCTCATGATTAACAAGCGTTGCTTCCGCAGCAGAAATTCGCTGCTCATGGTCAGCGAGAATCACATCCTGCTCATCGTTCCTGACCTGTGCATCATAAGCGCCCTGTCCGGCCTCGTTGGCTTTGTTAGCCACGTTACCAACATCAGTGCCCTGTGCGATAACGTAAAGCAGATACGACTGCGAGAAGATATTGCGTGGAAGGACTGATGTATCGAGCCGCGTAGCTTGGATGATTACCGGCACATTGAGATTCGAATCAGCCATTACTCAATCCTTATCTGAGCGCCAGACAGAGTGACAGGTGACTTCGTGATAACGCGCAATTTGAAGCCGACATTTTTCCTGATGCGCCCTACTCGCTTCCACAAAACACGCTTGTCGTAAACGAACGGTTCATTCTGCTCAATCATCTGCTCACGCCCGTAATTGATGCAGTCAGTGGTTGCAGAGAGAAAAAGGCGGTCGGCGTACTGCGCAACGCCAGTTGACGATTCAACCTCAAGGTCGAACACTCTGGCGTTATCCGCTTTGAAGAGTGGAGTAAACAGCAGGTGTTCCTGTTGCTTGTCGTACTGGCTGCTGATATCGAATTGCAGTTTCCCGGTAACAGATTCCAGCTTATCGCCGCACGTTATCTGATTGCCTTCGTAAACGAAGTCGATAGCGCGGTACACATCGTCATACAGACCTGTTTTCAGCACACACCATTGTGGGCCATTGGCGATTGAAGATGCGTCGTACACGAGGACGTGACGCGGAAGGTGGATAATCAGCAACTCATGAGCATCAAATCGCAGCGATTCCATCACACCATCAGCCAGTTCATCAGCAGTGTAGGAGCGGAGGATTTTCTCAATGCTCGCGCTGGCAATTGGTGACACCTGACCGGAGTCGATGATATACACAGACGGCGCACCCGTTGCCGGATTGCTGATAAACGCATACGAATCAGCGAATGGCGTTTTGCAGTAAGTTCCGGCAATGCCTTTCTGCACCATCAGCGATGGTTGTGCAACATACAAAGCGGCACCAACGGTGGTTGCGCCAGTCAGGGAGAAATATTCAATAGTCGATGAACCAAAGCAGACGATGAAGTCTCGCCATGTCCCGATACCGATGATGCCGTCAGGCTGAGACTCGGCACGATATTGTGCGCTGTAACGGTCAGGATGAGATTCGTCTTCAAGGTCAGTGATAAACCATGAATCAGTTCCGTCTTTTGACCACGCATAACGCCCACGTAAGCGCGTAATGTCGCGAACTGAACCTAACTCATACTGAGTGAATCCACTGTCTGTAGGCCAGTTTGAGACGGTTTTGACCGTGCCATCATAGCGATACTCGACCAGTTGACCATTAACGCCTACCGCCTGTGATGTCCGACCATGCGCCATTGATACACGACCACTTCCGGCAACATCACCGACTTCACTTTCTCCTTTGTACAGCTTGCCGCCACACACGCGATAAACAGCATTCTGCGCCATGTTGTACTCGACGCCGCGAGATACACCGTTCACGTCAGAACGTTTGGCAATGCCCGGGAATGAGCGAAGATATCCGCTGCTGTTCAGGATTTCTTTGGGTGTAGCCAGCATATTCACTGGCAGATAGTCGATATAGTCGGCGTTTCGGAAGTCTTTGCCGACACCTTTCATAAGCGGAAGTTGCTGAATAGGCATTATTCGCTCCCGTTATCGCAAGGTTCCTTTCGGTGGAAGTAATTCCAACCATTCCACTTCGCCAACTGGTTACCACTACCAACAGGCATACGGTTTGGATAACCGGACTTACATTTAGCTGCTTTTGCCCTGTCCATTGCAGACAGTTTGACGAGTCGCTCTTTCCCGTATCTGGCAGTGGTTATAAGTTTTGCAGACGCTTCCAGCGCATAATCTGGAGCAATTCGGCAGGCAAGGTTGAAAATGACGGCATTGATAGCGTTATTTGATAAACCGTGCTCATCGCCCGGATCCGGAGCAACATCTGCATCAGCAAAAATGTAGCCAACGTTGATACCAGGTGACGCATCACCGCCAAGCCATTCAGCCATCATCATTTCAAGGTCGTTGACGCCGTCTTCCATAGACTGCGG
>NZ_JBDYCV010000150.1:0-6953 GCF_040495915.1 Shigella sp. FJ200513
TCTGATGGAAATGGAAGCCACGCAAGCACCTTAAAATCACCATCATACACTAAATCAGTAAGTTGGCAGCATTACCTCTTTCTTGTTCGAAAGAAACGCAACTATAAGATTTTTATATATTTTGTTAGAGTTGATATGGTTCCTGTAACTTCTGTTTATCTGTCTCTGATATGCCCAGATTAATTCAAGCAAGATATAACAGAGATATCAATGTGATCTCTGCTACGTACTTTACGTTGAAACACCGCCCTAAATCATAGCCAGGCTATTGATTTTATGTACAATCAGAATCGTCCTGATAAAAGCGAGAACCCCCCATGGCGGAACTGAACCTAAGTAACCTGACGGAAGCAGACATCATTACCAAATGCGTTATGCCAGCCATTCTCAATGCAGGCTGGGACAACACAACGCAAATCAGACAGGAGGTCAAACTCCGGGACGGTAAAGTCATCGTACGTGGTAAAGTTGCGGCACGCAGAACGGTAAAATCTGCTGACATCGTGCTGTACCACAAGCCAGGCATTCCCTTAGCCGTGATTGAAGCAAAAGCCAACAAACATGAAATTGGCAAAGGGATGCAACAGGGCATTGAATATGCGCGCCTGCTGGACGTTCCTTTTGTTTTTGCCACCAACGGTGATGGCTTTATCTTCCGCGATGCCACCGCAGCCGAAGGTGAATGCCTTGAAAAGCAAATAACGCTGGATGACTTCCCCTCCCCCGCTGAACTCTGGCAAAAATTCTGCCTCTGGAAAGGATACACACAAGCTCAGCTTCCGGTGATTACTCAGGACTATTACGACGATGGCAGCGGCAAATCGCCTCGTTATTATCAACTTCAGGCAATCAACAAAACCATTGAAGCCGTCTCCAACGGGCAAAACCGCGTTCTGCTGGTCATGGCGACCGGAACAGGGAAAACCTATACCGCATTCCAGATCATCTGGCGCCTGTGGAAATCAAAAAATAAAAAACGCATTTTGTTCCTTGCCGATCGCAACATTCTGGTCGACCAAACCAAAAATAATGATTTCCAGCCATTTGGTACGGCAATGACCAAAGTCAGCGGACGCACCATTGATCCCGCTTATGAAATTCACCTCGCGCTCTATCAGGCTATAACTGGCCCGGAGGAAGACCAAAAAGCGTTTAAACAAGTCGCACCAGATTTCTTCGATCTGATCGTGATCGACGAATGCCATCGCGGCAGCGCATCCGAAGACAGCGCCTGGCGAGAGATCCTTGATTATTTCAGTTCCGCCACCCAAATTGGCTTAACCGCCACGCCAAAAGAGACGCATGAAGTCTCCAGCACGGATTACTTCGGCGATCCGGTTTACGTCTACTCACTAAAAGAAGGGATCGAAGACGGCTTCCTCGCTCCTTATAAAGTTGTCCGTGTTGATATTGATGTCGACCTGCAAGGCTGGCGCCCAACCAAAGGGCAAACTGACTTAAACGGCGAAGTGATTGACGATCGTATCTATAACCAGAAAGATTTCGATCGCACGATGGTGATCGACGAACGCACAGAACTGGTTGCCAGAACCATTACCGACTACCTCAAGCGCACCAATCCGATGGATAAAACCATCGTCTTCTGTAACGACATCGATCATGCAGAACGTATGCGCCGCGCCCTGGTTAATCTCAACCCGCAGCAGGTGAAAAAGAACGACAAATACGTCATGAAAATCACCGGCGATGATGAAATTGGCAAAGCTCAGTTGGATAACTTCATCAACCCGAAAAAACCGTACCCGGTTATCGCGACCACTTCAGAGCTGATGACCACTGGTGTGGATGCTAAAACCTGCAAACTGGTAGTACTAGACCAGAACATCCAGTCGATGACCAAATTCAAGCAAATTATCGGTCGTGGTACACGCATCGACGAACGTTACGGCAAACTCTGGTTTACCATCCTCGACTTTAAAAAAGCCACCGAACTGTTTGCCGATGAGCGTTTCGATGGCATTCCCGAAAAAGTCATGGATACCACACCAGAGGATATCGCCGATCCAGAATCTGATTTTGAAGAGAAACTCGAAGAAATCAGCGAACATGACGACGAACAGGTAACAGGCGTTGATGAACCGCCTGCGCCACCATACCAGGTTACCGATACCGATGATGTCGGCCCATTTCCGGAAGAAGACGAGAAGAAAATCCGCAAGTTTCACGTCAACGGTGTAGCGGTGGGCGTTATTGCACAGCGCGTTCAGTATTACGACGCCGACGGTAAACTGGTTACCGAATCCTTTAAAGATTACACCCGCAAAACACTGCTCAAAGAATATGCCTCGCTGGATGACTTTACCCGCAAGTGGCAGGACGCCGATCGCAAAGAAGCGATCATTCACGAGCTGGAGCAACAGGGGATCATCTGGGAAGTACTGGCAGAAGAAGTCGGTAAAGATCTCGACCCGTTCGACATGCTTTGCCACGTAGTGTATGGTCAGCCGCCGTTAACCCGCAAAGAGCGCGCCGAGAACGTGCACAAGCGGAACTACTTCACAAAATACTCTGAAGCAGCGCAAGCCGTGCTCGATAATCTGCTGGATAAATACGCCGATGCGGGCGTACAGGAGATCGAAAGTATTCAGGTGCTGAAACTTAAACCATTCGACAGCATGGGCACCTTACCGGAGATTATTAAAACCGGATTTGGCGACCGTAACGGGTATAATCAGGCGCTCAGCGAGCTGGAAAACGAAATCTACCAATTACCGCCCCGCTCTGCTTAACAACTCTCTTTTGCGCCTTCTGCAACCATCATGTTGCAGAAGGCCTTGTTTTTCATGGAATACAACATGTCTATCAGCTCAGTAATCAAATCATTACAAGATATTATGCGCAAAGATGCCGGTGTGGACGGCGATGCGCAGCGTCTCGGTCAGCTCTCCTGGCTGCTGTTTTTGAAAATCTTCGATGCCCAGGAAGAGGCGCTGGAACTGGAGCAGGATAACTATCAATATCCGATCCCACAGCGTTATTTGTGGCGCAGTTGGGCCGCCAACGCGCAGGGCATTACCGGTGATTCCCTGCTGGAATTCGTTAATGATGATCTGTTTCCGGCGTTGAAAAACCTCACTGCGCCTATCGATAAAAACCCACGCGGCTACGTGGTGAAGCAGGCGTTCAGCGATGCCTATAACTATATGAAAAACGGTACGCTACTGCGCCAGGTGATCAACAAGCTGAACGAAATTGACTTTACCAGCGCCAGCGAACGCCATCTGTTTGGTGATATTTACGAACAGATCCTTAAAGATCTGCAATCTGCGGGCAATGCGGGCGAATTCTATACTCCACGCGCCGTCACTCGCTTTATGGTGGATCGCGTTGATCCGAAACTCGGCGAATCCATTATGGACCCGGCCTGCGGTACGGGCGGTTTTCTTGCCTGCGCGTTCGATCATGTAAAGAACAAATACGTGAAGAGCGTCGCCGATCATCAGACACTGCAACAACAGATCCACGGTGTTGAGAAAAAACAGCTTCCGCACCTGCTGGCGACCACCAATATGCTGCTGCACGGCATTGAAGTACCGGTACAAATTCGTCACGACAACACCCTGAATAAACCGCTTTCCTCCTGGGATGAGCAACTGGATGTCATTGTTACCAACCCGCCGTTTGGTGGCACGGAAGAAGACGGTATTGAGAAGAACTTTCCGGCAGAGATGCAAACCCGCGAAACGGCGGATCTGTTTCTGCAACTGATTGTGGAAGTACTGGCGAAAAACGGTCGTGCGGCGGTGGTATTGCCGGATGGCACACTATTTGGCGAAGGTGTTAAAACCAAAATCAAAAAGCTACTTACCGAAGAGTGCAACCTGCATACCATCGTGCGTTTACCGAATGGTGTGTTTAATCCCTATACCGGCATTAAAACCAACCTGTTGTTCTTTACCAAAGGTCAGCCAACCAAAGAGATTTGGTTCTATGAACATCCGTATCCGGCGGGCGTGAAAAACTACAGCAAAACCAAGCCGATGAAGTTTGAAGAGTTTCAGGCGGAGATCGACTGGTGGGGTAACGAGGCCGATGGTTTTGCCAGCCGCGTCGAGAATGAGCAAGCGTGGAAAGTCAGCATTGATGACGTGATTGCGCGCAACTTCAATCTGGATATTAAAAACCCACATCAGGCGGAAACCGTCAGCCATGATCCGGACGAACTGTTAGCGCAGTATGCAAAACAGCAGGCGGAGATCCAGACGCTGCGTAATCAACTGCGCGATATTCTTGGCGCTGCGCTGTCTGGCAAGGAGGTTAACTAATGAGTGTGGAAAAGCTGATCGTTGATCATATGGAAACCTGGACCTCGGCGTTGCAAACCCGTTCCACCGCCGGGCGCGGCAGCTCCGGTAAGATTGATTTGTATGGTATTAAGAAATTGCGTGAGCTGATTCTGGAACTGGCGGTGCGCGGTAAACTGGTGCCGCAGGATCCGAATGATGAACCGGCGTCGGACCTGCTGAAGCGTATTGCGGCGGAAAAAGCAGAGCTGGTGAAGCAAGGCAAAATTAAAAAGCAAAAACCACTGCCAGAAATTAGTGAGGAAGAGAAGCCGTTTGAATTGCCGGAGGGATGGGAGTGGGTGCACCTCCCTGATATTTATTGCTCAATTTCTGAGTCATCTAGAAAAATAAAATCCTCCGAAATACTACCTGAGGGAAAATATCCTGTTATCGAGCAAAGCCAAGAATTTATTTCTGGTTATTGCAACAATGAATGTCTGTTAATAAAGTTAAATAATCCAGTTATAGTTTTTGGTGATCACACAAGGAATATTAAATTTATTGATTTTGATTTTGTTGTCGGCGCTGACGGTGTGAAGATTTTATCACCTATATTAATTTGTGAGCGTTTCTTTTTTTGGCAGTTACGATCATTTAAATTAGATGTAAGAGGATACGCGAGACATTTTAAAGTATTAAATAGCTGCTTATTTGCATTACCCCCCATTGCAGAACAAGAGCGAATAGTTGAAAAAGTTAGCTCTTTGATGTCCCTCTGCGACCAACTAGAACAGCAATCCCTGACCAGTCTGGACGCACATCAGCAACTGGTTGAAACCCTGTTGGGAACGCTTACAGACAGCCAAAACACCGCGGAACTGGCTGAAAACTGGGCGCGTATTAGCGAGCATTTCGACACCCTATTTACCACCGAAGCCAGCGTGGATGCGTTAAAACAGACCATTCTGCAACTGGCCGTAATGGGCAAACTTGTGCCGCAGGATCCGAATGACGAACCCGCCTCTGAACTGCTCAAACGTATTGCGCAGGAAAAAGCTCAATTGGTGAAAGAAGGGAAAATAAAAAAACAAAAACCACTGCCGCCAATTAGCGATGAGGAAAAACCGTTTGAACTTCCGGAAGGGTGGGAATGGTGTCGTATTGGTAATATAGTTAATATTAAATCTGAATTAGTATCACCAAAAGATTATTTAAATTTATATCAAGTAGCACCTGATATTATTGAAAAGGGCACTGGGAGAGTGATATCAAAGAGAACAGTGAAAGAATCAGGAGTCAAAGGGCCAAATAGTCGCTTTTATAAAGGACAAATTGTTTATTCTAAAATCCGCCCGTCATTATCCAAAGTTTTTTTAGCAGAGTATAATGGTCTTTGCAGTGCTGATATGTATCCATTAGACTGTTACATTAATCCAAATTACTTATTGAAATATATCCTTTCCATTCCATTTCTTATGCAAGTCAAAAAAGCAGAGAACAGAATAAAAATGCCAAAACTTAATTCTGACAGTTTTTACAATATTATTGTTGCGATTCCCCCCTATAATGAACAACAAGCAATATTTGATAAGATAAATTCTATTGAAGCAGTATGCAATGGTCTTATTTCTTATATTGGGATTTATCATAAAACCCAACTGCATCTTGCAGACGCACTCACTGACGCAGCGATAAACTAATTCCCTCGCCCTCACAAAACCAATAAAGCGGCTAAATAGCCGCTTTATTCACATCACCAAAATTTATATTTCACGCTAATTTTCATCTTATTTTCATTAATTTTTAGCTGGACTTTCCCTGTATTTACTGATGATGTATCCAGGTATTTAGCACGGTGCGGATGTGCGCCAACACACTCGCACCGCTAATCACAATCACTATTTATAGAGAATAGTAATCATGACTGACACGCATTCTATTGCACAACCGTTAGAAGCAGAAGTCTCCCCGGCAAATAATCGTCAATTAACCGTGAGTTATGCGAGTCGTTACCCGGATTACAGCCGTATTCCCGCCATCACCCTGAAAGGTCAGTGGCTGGAAGCCGCCGGTTTTGCCACCGGCACGGCGGTAGATGTCAAAGTGATGGAAGGCTGTATTGTCCTCACCGCCCAACCCGCCGCCGCCGAAGAGAGCGAACTGATGCAGTCACTACGCAAGGTGTGTAAGCTGTCGGCGCGTAAACAAAGGCAGGTACAGGAATTTATTGGGGTAATTACAGGTAAACAGAAAGTCGCCTGATACATTGACCCGGTAGCGCCAGTGCTACCGGGTATTATTCGCCGCGTTATACCAACGCGCTCTCCATCTGTTTTTCAAATGCCTGACGAATTAATCCCATAATGTAAGGAAGTTGTGCGAGGTCGCTGAAACCAATTTCTACATCGCCATTACCCCAGCGCCCAACATTTGTCACATCTTTGGCAATACCTTTCGGATCGACCAGTTCATGAAACTGCATATTAAGCGACAATCGCAGTCGGCTTTTTTGCGGCACAACATCAACAAAATTCGTTTCCGCTTTAAACGCAATATATAGCTTCAATACTTCCTGCGTGATCCCTGCGTCCAGGCGCATAACTTCATCGCGAAGATGATCGAATAACACTGAGGTAGCCTGAGTTTAACGGACACTCCTTCCTGAAATAGAATGGCATCAGAAGGAGCTAATAATGAGCAGAAAAA
>NZ_JBDYCV010000151.1:0-6679 GCF_040495915.1 Shigella sp. FJ200513
AAAGACAATGACATTGCCTGTTTTTATAACGGTAATTGCAGACCATGACAAGCCGCAGCCGTCAGGCTGCCTACTCGATAGAGGTCAACTTCGCGCTCGGTGCTCGACGCTTCCTCGATGCGGTCGGCGTCGTAAAGCAGCACGCCCAGATACCGGATGCGACCCACGCAGGTTTCTGAGCACACGGTGGGTTGGCCTGACTCAATTCGCGGATAACAGAAGATACATTTTTCTGACTTGCCGCTTTTCCAGTTGAAGTAGATTTTTTTGTACGGACAACCGCTAATGCACAAACGCCAGCCACGGCATTTATCCTGATCAATCAGCACAATGCCGTCTTCTTCGCGTTTGTAGATAGCGCCGCTTGGGCAGGTCGCCACGCAGCTGGGATTGAGGCAGTGTTCGCACAGGCGCGGCAGGTACATCATGAAGGTGTTTTCAAACTGCCCGTACATCTCCTTTTGCATGGCCTCGAAGTTGCGGTCGCGGGCACGTTTTTCAAACTCGCCGCCCAGCAGTTCTTCCCAGTTTGGGCCCCAGATCACTTTGTCCATCCGTTTGCCGTCAATCAGTGAACGCGGGCGAGCAGTAGGGATATGTTTGCCTTCCGGTGTGCTATGCAAATGTTCGTAGTCGAAGGTGAAAGGTTCGTAGTAATCATCAATCTGCTGCGGCACCACCGGGTTGGCGAAGATTTTGGTTATTACGCCCATCTTGCTGCCCAGACGCGGACGGATCTTGCCATTCACATCGCGGACCCAGCCGCCTTGCCACTCTTCCTGATCTTCCCAGTTTTTCGGATAACCAATGCCCGGTTTGGTTTCGACGTTGTTAAACCATGCGTACTCCATGCCTTCGCGTCCGGTCCAGACGTTGTTACAGGTCACCGAACAGGTATGGCAGCCGATACATTTATCGAGGTTAAGCACCATGCCGACTTGCGAACGTATTTTCATTTTTTCGCCTCCTGTACCTGATCGCGACCTTCATCATCCAGCCAGTTAACGTTCTTCATCTTGCGGATCATGATGAATTCGTCGCGGTTCGAACCGACGGTGCCGTAGTAGTTAAAGCCCCAGGCCAGCTGCGCGTAACCGCCAATCATATGCGTCGGTTTCGGGCAAACGCGGGTGACCGAGTTATGAATGCCGCCGCGCATGCCAGTTACTTCCGAACCAGGAATATTCATAATGCGTTCCTGGGCGTGATACATCATGGTCATGCCCGGCGGTACACGTTGGCTGACCACCGCGCGGGCAGTCAGCGCGCCGTTGGCGTTAAATACTTCCACCCAGTCGTTATCGACAATGGTCAGTTCTCGGGCATCTGTTTCGCTGATCCAGACAATCGGTCCACCGCGAGAGAGCGTCAGCATTAGCAGGTTTTCACTGTAGGTTGAGTGAATGCCCCATTTCTGGTGCGGCGTCAGGAAGTTAAGTGCTTTTTCCTGGAAGCCGTTTGGCGGTATCTGGCGCATCTCACTGACGCTACGGGTGTCGATAGGCGGGCGATAAGCCACCAGGCTTTCACCAAAAGCACGCATCCACGGATGATCCTGATAGAGCTGCTGGCGTCCCGACAGCGTGCGCCACGGAATTAACTCATGAACGTTGGTGTATCCCGCGTTATAGGATACGTGATCGCTTTCCAGACCGGACCATGTGGGGCTGGAGATAATTTTACGCGGCTGCGCCTGAATATCGCGAAAGCGAATCTTCTCGTCCTCTTTGTGCAGCGCCAGATGGGTATGTTCGCGCCCGGTGATCTCGCCCAGCGCCTGCCACGCTTTGACTGCAACATGACCGTTGGTTTCCGGTGCCAGTGCCAGAATCACTTCTGAAGCGTCAATGGCGGTGTCAATCAGCGGACGCCCCTGTGCCGGGCCATCACGCTTGGTGTAATTGAGTTTGCCGAGGAAATCGATTTCATCCTGGGTATTCCACGAAATCCCTTTACCGCCATTGCCAAGTTTGTCCATCAATGGCCCGAGCGAGGTAAAGCGTTCATACGTAGCAGGGTAGTCGCGCTCCACCGCCACAATATTCGGCGCGGTTTTACCCGGGATCAGATCGCATTCGCCTTTGCGCCAGTCGAGCACTTCACACGGCTGTGAGAGCTCTGCCGGAGAGTCATGCAGCAGTGGTTGTAATACCACGTCGGTTTCTTTGCCAAGATGGCCCACGCACACTTGCGAAAATGCTTTGGCAATACCTTTGTAGATTTCCCAGTCGCTGCGTGATTCCCAGGCCGGATCGACCGCCGCAGAAAGCGGATGAATAAATGGATGCATATCCGAGGTGTTCATATCGTCTTTTTCATACCAGGTGGCGGTGGGCAGAACGATATCGGAGAACAGGCAGGTACTGGACATGCGGAAGTCGAGCGTCACCAGCAGGTCGAGCTTGCCTTCAATCGCCGCAGTTTGCCACTCGACTTCTTCCGGTTTGATCCCGTCGCTGGCACCGAGTTCCTCGCCCTGAATCCCGCTTTCGGTCCCCAGCAGATACTTCTGTATATACTCGTGGCCTTTGCCGGAGGAGTCAAGCAGGTTAGAGCGCCAGACAAACAAATTACGCGGATGATTGCTGCCGCTATCTGGTTGTTCGCAGGCCATACGTAAATCGCCCGATTTCAGCGCCTGGGCGGTAAATTCTGTGGGGGATAATCCGGCCTTGTCGGCTTCAGCTTTAATCCCGAGCGGGTTACGCCCCAGCTGCGGCGCAGAAGGTAGCCAGCCCATACGTTCGGCGCGAACGTTGAAATCAATCAGATGACCGCTGTACTTACTGGCATCGGCGAGCGGTGAAAGTAACTCCTGAGCAGAGACTTTTTCATAGCGCCATTGGCTGGAATGATTGTAGAAAAACGAGGTGCTGTTCATCTGGCGCGGTGGTCGGTTCCAGTCGAGCGCAAAGGCCAGTGGCAACCAGCCGGTTTGTGGGCGCAGTTTTTCCTGGCCGACATAGTGTGCCCAGCCGCCACCGCTTTGCCCGACACAACCGCAGAAGATCAGCATATTGATCATCCCGCGGTAGTTCATGTCCATGTGATACCAGTGGTTAACACCTGCGCCGAGGATAATCATTGAGCGCCCATGCGTTTTATGGGCGGTATCGGCAAATTCGCGGGCGATGGTTTCAATATACTGGCGCGGTACGCCGGTAATTTGCTCACCCCAGGCTGGGGTGTACGGTTTGATTTCAGCGTAATCTTTCGCGCTGTTTTCATCTTCCAGCCCGCGATCGAGGCCGTAATTCGCCAGTACCAAATCATAAACGCTGACCACCGGACAGGTGTTGCCATCGACTAACGTCAGGTTTTTAACGGGCAATTGGCGCACCAGCACCGGATTGTGTTTTACGCTGCGAAAATGCGGATTTTCAATGCCGCCAAAGTAGGGGAAGGCCACGCCTGCAACAGCGTCATGTTGACCGAGCAGGGTTAACGACAATTCGGTTTCCGTACCGGCGGCAATGGATTCCAGATTCCATTTGCCTTTTTCTCCCCAGCGGAAACCAATCGAACCGTTCGGCACTACCAATTCACCTGCGGTATTAACTGCTACGGTTTTCCACTGCGGATTGTTGCTTTCGCCCAGTCCATCCACCAGGTCAGATGCGCGGATCATGCGCCCGGGAACGTAGCTACCATCGTCGCGAGGCTCCAGCATTACCAGCATCGGCATGTCGCTGTAGCGGCGGCAGTAGTTGATAAAGTAGTCGCTGGGATTATCGAGATGAAACTCTTTTAAAATCACATGCCCCATTGCCATCGCCAGGGCGCTATCAGTGCCTTGTTTCGGTGCCAGCCACTGGTCGCACAATTTGGCCACTTCAGAGTAGTCAGGGGTAATGGCGATGGTTTTAGTGCCTTTGTAGCGTACTTCGGTAAAGAAGTGGGCGTCCGGCGTACGTGTCTGCGGTACGTTAGACCCCCAAGCGATGATGTAGCTGGAGTTATACCAGTCGGCAGATTCCGGTACGTCGGTTTGCTCGCCCCAGGTCATCGGCGAGGCGGGCGGCAGGTCGCAATACCAGTCGTAGAAACTTTAACAGGTGCCGCCAAGCAGCGACAGATAACGCGTTCCGGCGGCGTAAGAAACCATCGACATCGCCGGGATCGGCGAGAAACCGGCAACGCGATCCGGGCCGTAGGTTTTGATGGTCCAGACGTTAGCGGCGGCAATCAGCTGGTTTAGTTCCTGCCAGTTGGAGCGGATAAACCCGCCGCGCCCACGCACTTGTTTGTAGCTCAGGCACTTTTGCGGATCATTCATAATCGATGCCCACGCCAGTACCGGATCGCTGTGTTGTTTGAGGGCTTCGCGCCACAGTTCAATCAGTCGTTTACGAATGAGCGGGTATTTCAGGCGGTTAGCGCTGTAAAGATACCAGGAGTAACTTGCGCCACGCGGGCAGCCGCGAGGTTCATGATTGGGCAGGTCAGGGCGAGTGCGCGGGTAGTCGGTCTGTTGGATTTCCCAGGTCACCAGACCATTTTTAACGTAGATTTTCCAGCTACAGGAGCCTGTACAGTTAACGCCGTGGGTGGAACGCACGATTTTGTCGAACTGCCAACGCTGGCGATAGCTGTCCTCCCAGTCGCGGTTGCTATGCATCACCTGTCCGTGACCATCGGCAAAGGTTTCGCCCTTTTGTTTGAAGTAGCGAAAGCGATCCAAAAGTTTACTCATGACATGACTCCTGCTCCAGGAATGAATTGGGATCTGATGCCTTGTCGGATGCGACATGGTTGTACATCAGGCATCGATCTCTTATTTTTGGCTGAACTTCCGCCGACCATAAACCAGCCAGGTCAGCAGCACACAAACGATGTAGAAGATTAAAAACACTTTCATCGCGCCGACCGGAGAGCCGGTCATATTGAGCGACATGCCAAATGCCTGCGGAATAAAAAAGCCGCCCACTGCGCCAATGGCTGAGATAAAGCCCAGCGTTGCCGCCGTTTCGGTGACGGCTTCTCTCTGAGCTTGCTCATCACTACCGCCTTTCATCTTCACCCGATAAATGGTTATCTGGCGAAAGATGACGGCGATCATCTGGAAAGTAGAACCACTTCCCAGACCCGCGGTCAGAAACAGCCCCATAAATACGGCGTAAAAGGCGATGAAATTACCGGAGCCTGTGCCCGGTAAGGTAAGGAACAGCAGGGCACTGAAAATCGCCATAAAAATAAAGTTGATCAACGTCACCCGCACGCCGCCGAATTTATCGGAAATAGCACCACCAACCGACCGCGCGATGGCACCAATAAATGGGCCAAAGAACGCCAGGCGCAGAATATTCACATCCGGGAACTGGGTTTTTGCCAGCATGGCAAAACCCGCAGAAAAACCGATAAACGAACCGAAGGTGGCAAGGTAAAGCAGGCTCAGCAGCCAGAGATGCAGGCGTTGTAAGACAGGGAGCTGGTCGGCAATTGAGGCGCGTGAACTGGCGATATCATTCATCCCTGACCAGGCGGCGATCGTGGCAATCGCCAGTAGCGGTACCCAAATCCATGCGGCATTCGCCAGCGACATCACCGAACCGTCGGCCTGCGGTACGCCATTGACGCCGAGAAAGGCAAATACAGGTACAAAAATGACCAGCGGTGCAACCAGCTGCATTACACTTACACCTAAGTTTCCTAATCCGCCATTAATCCCAAGAGCGCTCCCTTGTTTGGCTTTTGGAAAGAAGAAACTGATATTGCCCATGCTCGAAGCAAAGTTTGCACCTGCAAAACCGCATAGCAAAGCGATAACGATAAATATCCCAAAAGGAGTATTCGGATTTTGCACGGCAATTCCGAGCCAGACGCAAGGAATAATCAGGATTGCAGTACTAAAAACCGGCCATCGGCGTCCACCGAATATAGGCACCATAAAGGAGTAGGGAACACGCAATAATGCGCCAGAAACGGAGGGTAATGCGGTTAATAAAAAGAGTTGATCGGTAGTAAAATTAAAACCGATTTTATTGAGATTAACGGTAACTGCGCTAAATAGCATCCAGACACAGAAGGCAAGAAGTAGACAACTGACTGATATCCAGAGGTTTCTTCGAGCAATATGTTTTCCTTTATTTTCCCAGAAGGCCGGATTTTCTGGTTTCCAGTCGCGTAAAAGATAACGACTATTTTTCTCATTTTGCAGTGCCATATTGTTCCTCATATGCACACATTGGTAATGAAAAAAGACAAAACAGGAGGTAAGGCGCAATAGCCAGTTATTAGAATTAAGGATGAATTGGGTGAAGTGCTGATTGAAAGAATAGATAAGAAAGCGTAACCGCGGGGGCAGAATGGGGATTAAGTAGCCAGATATGTGTTACTAAATGTAACTAACAAGCTAACCTTCAAACGGGGGTTAATCTTTGAACGTATGTCATGTTTCAACCCTTCAGATCGTGAATCTAAAGGGTTACATATTAACTATATTCTCAACAAGACCAGACACTTATAGAATTAGTGATGATTTATTCACTAAAAAGGCCATGAATTGGAGGAAAACGATCTGTCCAGAAAGTCTATCGGTTCCTCTCTTATTGCCTGATTGTAATAATCGTTATTATAGTAAGTATTGTTTATTTCATCTAAGGTCAGGTAATGACTCCAACTTACTGATAGTGTTTTATGTTCAGATAATGCCCGATGACCTTGTCATGCAGCTCCACCG
>NZ_JBDYCV010000152.1:0-6477 GCF_040495915.1 Shigella sp. FJ200513
CAGGAAGGACATCTGATGGAAATGAAAGCCACGCAAGCACCTTAAAATCACCATCATACACTAAATCAGTAAGTTGGAAGCATTACCCATTGTTGAACTCCGTGTCAAAAGAAAACGGTCAATCCCATAAATGGCAGATTGAAAACAATGATGTTATATTTTTTGCAAGTCTATTTATGGTGCGGATGTCGTGTTTTTAATTGTAGGTGAGGTGATTTTTCATTAAAAAATATGCGATTATGATTATTTTGTAAGAACACATTCATAATATTCATAATGCTTGTGAATAGTCTTATGAATAATTCAATCGGGATGTGTTTATCTGCGTTACATTAATTTTTCGCAATAGTTAATTATTCCGTTAATTATGGTAATGATGAGGCACAAAGAGAAAAACCTGCCATTTTCCCCTACTTTCAATCCTGTGATAGGATGTCACTGATGATGTTAATCACACTGACCTTACAGAATGGGCCTTATGAACGCATTTGATTCGCAAACCGAAGATTCTTCACCTGCAATTGGTCGCAACTTGCGTAGCCGCCCGCTGGCGCGTAAAAAACTCTCCGAAATGGTGGAAGAAGAGCTGGAACAGATGATCCGCCGTCGTGAATTTGGCGAAGGTGAACAATTACCGTCTGAACGCGAACTGATGGCGTTCTTTAACGTCGGGCGTCCTTCTGTGCGTGAAGCGCTGGCAGCGTTAAAACGCAAAGGTCTGGTGCAAATAAACAACGGCGAACGCGCTCGTGTCTCTCGACCTTCTGCGGACACTATCATCGGCGAGCTTTCCGGCATGGCGAAAGATTTCCTTTCTCATCCTGGTGGGATTGCCCATTTCGAACAATTACGTCTGTTCTTTGAATCCAGCCTGGTGCGCTATGCGGCTGAACACGCCACCGATGAGCAAATCGATTTGCTGGCAAAAGCACTGGAAATCAACAGTCAGTCGCTGGATAACAACGCGGCATTCATTCGTTCAGACGTTGATTTCCACCGCGTGCTGGCGGAGATCCCCGGTAACCCAATCTTCATGGCGATCCACGTTGCCCTGCTCGACTGGCTTATTGCCGCACGCCCAACGGTTACCGATCAGGCACTGCACGAACATAACAACGTTAGTTATCAACAGCATATTGCGATCGTTGATGCGATCCGCCGTCATGATCCTGACGAAGCCGATCGTGCGTTGCAATCGCATCTCAACAGCGTCTCTGCTACCTGGCACGCTTTCGGTCAGACCACCAACAAAAAGAAATAATGCCACTTTAGTGAAGCAGATCGCATTATAAGCTTTCTGTATGGGGTGTTGCTTAATTGATCTGGTATAACAGGTATAAAGGTATATCGTTTATCAGACAAGCATCACTTCAGAGGTATTTATGGCAACGAATTTACGTGGCGTAATGGCTGCACTCCTGACTCCTTTTGATCAACAACAAGCACTGGATAAAGCGAGTCTGCGCCGCCTGGTTCAGTTCAATATTCAGCAGGGCATCGACGGTTTATACGTGGGTGGTTCGACCGGCGAAGCCTTTGTACAAAGCCTTTCCGAGCGTGAACAGGTACTGGAAATCGTCGCCGAAGAGGCGAAAGGTAAGATTAAACTCATCGCCCACGTCGGTTGCGTCAGCACCGCCGAAAGCCAACAACTTGCGGCATCGGCTAAACGTTATGGCTTCGATGCCGTCTCCGCCGTCACGCCGTTCTACTATCCTTTCAGCTTTGAAGAACACTGCGATCACTATCGGGCAATTATTGATTCAGCGGATGGTTTGCCGATGGTGGTGTACAACATTCCAGCCCTGAGTGGGGTAAAACTGACCCTGGATCAGATCAACACCCTGGTTACGTTGCCTGGCGTCGGTGCGCTGAAACAGACTTCTGGCGATCTCTATCAGATGGAACAGATCCGTCGTGAACATCCTGATCTGGTGCTCTATAACGGTTACGACGAAATCTTCGCTTCCGGCTTGCTGGCAGGCGCTGATGGTGGTATCGGCAGTACTTACAACATCATGGGCTGGCGATATCAGGGGATCGTGAAGGCGCTGAAAGAAGGCGATATCCAGACCGCGCAGAAACTGCAAACTGAGTGCAACAAAGTCATTGATTTACTGATCAAAACGGGCGTATTCCGCGGCCTGAAAACTGTCCTGCATTATATGGATGTCGTTTCTGTGCCGCTGTGCCGCAAACCGTTTGGACCGGTAGATGAAAAATATCTGCCAGAACTGAAGGCGCTGGCCCAGCAGTTGATGCAAGAGCGCGGGTGAGTTGTTTTCCCCTCGCTCGCCCCTACCGGGTGAGGGGAAATAAACGCATCTGTACCCTACAATTTTCATACCAAAGCGTGTGGGCATCGCCCACCGCGGGAGACTCACAATGAGTACTACAACCCAGAATATCCCGTGGTATCGCCATCTCAACCGTGCACAATGGCGCGCATTTTCCGCTGCCTGGTTGGGATATCTGCTTGACGGTTTTGATTTCGTTTTAATCGCCCTGGTACTCACCGAAGTACAGGGTGAATTCGGGCTGACGACGGTGCAGGCGGCAAGTCTGATCTCCGCAGCCTTTATCTCTCGCTGGTTCGGCGGCCTGATGCTCGGCGCTATGGGTGACCGCTACGGGCGTCGTCTGGCAATGGTCACCAGCATCGTTCTCTTCTCGGCCGGGACGCTGGCCTGCGGCTTTGCGCCAGGCTACATCACCATGTTTATCGCTCGTCTGGTCATCGGCATGGGGATGGCGGGTGAATACGGTTCCAGCGCCACCTATGTCATTGAAAGCTGGCCAAAACATCTGCGTAACAAAGCCAGTGGTTTTTTGATTTCAGGCTTCTCTGTGGGGGCCGTCGTTGCCGCTCAGGTCTATAGCCTGGTGGTTCCGGTCTGGGGTTGGCGTGCGCTGTTCTTTATCGGCATTTTGCCAATCATCTTTGCTCTCTGGCTGCGTAAAAACATCCCGGAAGCGGAAGACTGGAAAGAGAAACACGCAGGTAAAGCACCAGTACGCACAATGGTGGATATTCTCTACCGTGGTGAACATCGCATTGCCAATATCGTAATGACACTGGCGGCGGCTACTGCGCTGTGGTTCTGCTTCGCCGGTAACCTGCAAAATGCTGCAATCGTCGCTGTTCTCGGGCTGTTATGCGCCGCAATCTTTATCAGCTTTATGGTGCAAAGTACGGGTAAACGCTGGCCAACGGGCGTAATGCTGATGGTGGTCGTGTTGTTTGCTTTCCTCTACTCATGGCCGATTCAGGCGCTGCTGCCAACGTATCTGAAAACCGATCTGGCTTATAACCCGCATACTGTCGCCAATGTGCTGTTCTTTAGTGGCTTTGGCGCGGCCGTGGGATGCTGCGTAGGTGGCTTCCTCGGTGACTGGCTGGGAACCCGCAAAGCGTACGTTTGTAGCCTGCTGGCCTCGCAGCTGCTGATTATTCCGGTATTTGCGATTGGCGGCGCAAACGTCTGGGTGCTCGGTCTGTTACTGTTCTTCCAGCAAATGCTTGGACAAGGGATCGCCGGGATCTTACCGAAACTGATTGGCGGTTATTTCGATACCGACCAGCGTGCAGCGGGCCTGGGCTTTACCTACAACGTTGGCGCATTGGGTGGCGCACTGGCCCCAATCATCGGCGCGTTGATCGCTCAACGTCTGGATCTGGGTACTGCGCTGGCATCGCTCTCGTTCAGCCTGACATTTGTGGTGATCCTGCTGATTGGTCTGGATATGCCTTCCCGCGTTCAGCGTTGGCTGCGCCCGGAAGCATTGCGTACTCATGACGCTATCGACGGCAAACCATTTAGCGGTGCCGTGCCATTTGGCAGCGCCAAAAACGATTTAGTCAAAACCAAAAGTTAATCCTGTTGCCCGGTCTATGTACCGGGCCTTTCGCTAAGGGAAGATGTATGTCGTTACTTGCACAACTGGATCAAAAAATCGCTGCTAACGGTGGCCTGATTGTCTCCTGCCAGCCGGTTCCTGACAGCCCGCTCGATAAACCCGAAATCGTCGCAGCCATGGCATTAGCGGCAGAGCAGGCGGGCGCGGTTGCCATTCGCATCGAAGGTGTGGCAAATCTGCAAGCCACGCGTGCGGTGGTGAGCGTGCCGATTATTGGAATTGTGAAACGCGATCTGGAGGATTCTCCGGTACGCATCACGGCCTATATTGAAGATGTCGATGCGCTGGCGCAGGCGGGCGCGGACATTATCGCCATTGACGGCACCGACCGCCCGCGTCCGGTGCCTGTTGAAACGCTGCTGGCACGTATCCATCATCACGGTTTACTGGCGATGACCGACTGCTCAACGCCGGAAGACGGCCTGGCATGCCAAAAGCTGGGAGCCGAAATTATTGGCACTACGCTTTCTGGCTATACCACGCCTGAAACGCCAGAAGAGCCGGATCTGGCGCTGGTGAAAACGTTGAGCGAAGCCGGATGTCGGGTGATTGCCGAAGGGCGTTACAACACGCCTGCTCAGGCGGCAGATGCGATGCGCCACGGCGCGTGGGCGGTGACGGTCGGTTCTGCCATTACGCGTCTTGAACACATTTGTCAGTGGTACAACACAGCGATGAAAAAGGCGGTGCTATGACCATACTGGCGATTGATATCGGCGGTACTAAACTTGCCGCCGCGCTGATTGGCGCTGACGGGCAGATCCGCGATCGTCGTGAACTTCCTACGCCAGCCAGCCAGACACCAGAAGCCTTGCGTGATGCCTTATCCGCATTAGTCTCTCCGTTGCAAGCTCATGCGCAGCGGGTTGCCATCGCTTCAACCGGAATTATTCGCGACGGCAGTTTGCTGGCGCTGAATCCGCATAATCTCGGTGGATTGCTACACTTTCCGTTAGTCAAAACGCTGGAACAACTTACCAATTTGCCGACCATTGCCATTAACGACGCGCAGGCCGCAGCATGGGCAGAGTATCAGGCGCTGGAAGGCGATATAACCGATATGGTCTTTATCACCGTTTCCACTGGCGTCGGCGGCGGTGTAGTGAGCGGCGGCAAACTGCTTACCGGCCCTGGCGGTCTGGCGGGGCACATCGGGCATACGCTTGCCGATCCACACGGCCCAGTCTGCGGCTGTGGACGCACAGGTTGCGTGGAAGCAATTGCTTCTGGTCGCGGCATTGCGGCGGCAGCGCAGGGCGAGCTGGCTGGCGCGGATGCGAGAACTATTTTCACACGCGCCGGGCAGGGCGATGAGCAGGCGCAGCAACTGATTCATCGCTCCGCACGTACGCTTGCAAGGCTGATCGCTGATATTAAAGCCACAACTGATTGCCAGTGCGTGGTGGTTGGTGGCAGCGTTGGTCTGGCAGAAGGGTATCTGGCGTTGGTGGAAATGTATCTGGCGCAGGAGCCAGCGGCATTTCATGTTGATTTACTGGCGGCGCATTACCGCCATGATGCAGGTTTACTTGGGGCTGCGCTGTTGGCCCAGGGAGAAAAATTATGATGATGGGTGAAGTACAGTCATTACCGTCTGCTGGGTTACATCCTGCGTTACAGGACGCGTTAACGCTGGCCTTAGCTGCCAGACCGCAAGAAAAAGCGCCGGGTCGTTACGAATTACAGGGCGACAATATTTTTATGAATGTCATGACGTTTAACACTCAATCGCCCGTCGAGAAAAAAGCGGAATTGCACGAGCAATACATTGATATCCAGCTGTTATTAAACGGTGAGGAACGGATTCTGTTTGGCATGGCAGGCACTGCGCGCCAATGTGAAGAGTTCCACCATGAAGATGATTACCAGCTTTGTAGCGCCATTGAAAACGAGCAAACCATCATTCTGAAACCGGGAATGTTCGCCGTGTTTATGCCAGGAGAGCCGCATAAGCCGGGATGCGTTGTTGGCGAGCCGGGTGAGATTAAAAAGGTGGTGGTGAAGGTTAAGGCTGATTTAATGGCTTAAATTTATTAGATCAGGTGTGACCTGACCCATCTTTGGCACAGAGCCAAACCTGAACTGACGGACCGCTCTGTGCCATTACCTGACGTTGTATTCTTTTATGTTAACACCCTTGATACTGTATATACCTGTCCGCTTAATTCGCTTGCCCTTTTTATTCGTAATAGTTGCTGTAAGTGTACTGCAGCGAATGGAATGACGTTCATCAATCACCAGCCGAATTGCTTCTGAAGCATCTTCCACCTCTAGAAGGTCGTGAGTCTTATTTAAGCCGAATGGAACAAGGTGGAAGGCAGTTTTTCCTGATGATTTTCTGGTTATTTTTACTGGATACAACACATCACCACTTTTATGGATTAATTCAAGCTGTTCAATGTAAATCATGGCAACTTTTGAGGTGTACTGGCAATAGCGGACACTACCATTTGTTCTTTTTTTAAGCAGCCATCTGATGATATTTTCCCTGAAGGCTGCCGGGGAGATATTCCCCAGACGAGAGTGACGACGCTGACGATTGTAGAAAATCTCAATGTA
>NZ_JBDYCV010000153.1:0-6317 GCF_040495915.1 Shigella sp. FJ200513
TGATGGAAATGGAAGCCACGCAAGCACCTTAAAATCACCATCATACACTAAATCAGTAAGTTGGCAGCATTACCTGAGATCCGTATTAATTTTGCAAAAAAACAACTGGAAATGACCAACTATTCCGTGACGGATATTGCGTTTGAGGCCGGTTATAGTAGCCCGAGTTTGTTTATTAAAACGTTTAAGAAATTAACGTCCTTTACGCCTAAGAGATATCGTAAGAAATTGACTGAATTTAATCAGTAAGTCGTTATACCTGACAATTCACATATCTGTCCTGTTGCTGGATTATTTATGTCCGGGGGGGCAGATATGCCAGATATCAGTATTCTGTACTGAAGGGAGAAATTATGAGCCAGAAATTAAAAGTCGTCACTATTGGTGGCGGGAGCAGCTATACCCCGGAGTTACTGGAAGGATTTATTAAGCGTTATCACGAATTGCCGGTCAGCGAATTATGGCTGGTGGATGTCGAGGGTGGCAAAGCTAAACTGGATATTATTTTCGATCTCTGCCAACGGATGATTGATAACGCTGGCGTCCCGATGAAGCTTTATAAAACGCTGGATTGCCGCGAAGCATTGAAAGATGCTGATTTCGTTACTACCCAACTGCGCGTTGGCCAATTACCGGCGCGTGAACTGGATGAACGTATTCCATTAAGTCATGGTTATCTTGGTCAGGAAACCAACGGCGCGGGCGGTTTGTTTAAAGGTCTGCGTACCATTCCGGTAATTTTTGACATCGTAAAAGATGTCGAAGAACTTTGTCCGAATGCATGGGTGATTAACTTCACTAACCCGGCGGGAATGGTTACTGAAGCCGTTTATCGTCATACCGGATTTAAACGCTTTATCGGCGTGTGTAATATTCCGATCGGCATGAAGATGTTTATTCACGATGTTCTGATGCTGAAAGACAGCGATGATTTATCTATCGATTTGTTTGGCCTCAACCATATGGTGTTCATTAAGGATGTGCTGGTAAATGGCAAGTCGCGCTTTGCCGAATTGCTTGATGGTGTGGCATCCGGGCAGTTAAAAGTATCTGGCGTTAAAAATATTTTCGATCTGCCATTTAGCGAAGGCTTAATTCGTTCTCTGAATCTGTTGCCGTGTTCTTATTTGCTTTATTACTTCAAGCAAAAAGAGATGCTGGCTATTGAAATGGGCGAATACTACAAAGGCGGCGCACGAGCGCAGGTAGTACAGAAAGTCGAGAAACAACTTTTTGAGCTGTATAAAAACCCGGAGTTGAAAGTTAAGCCGAAAGAACTGGAACAGCGCGGTGGGGCTTATTACTCTGATGCAGCGTGCGAAGTGATCAACGCTATCTACAACGACAAGCAAGCTGAACATTACGTTAATATCCCGCATCATGGGCATATTGATAATATTCCGGCAGACTGGGCGGTAGAAATGACCTGTAAGCTGGGGCGCGATGGCGCGACGCCACATCCGCGCATTACGCATTTCGATGATAAAGTGATGGGGCTGATTCACACCATTAAAGGCTTCGAGATTGCTGCCAGCAACGCCGCACTTAGCGGAGAATTTAACGATGTGTTACTGGCGCTAAACCTTAGTCCGTTGGTGCATTCCGATCGCGATGCTGAGCTGCTGGCACGCGAGATGATTCTGGCGCACGAGAAATGGCTGCCAAATTTTGCCGACTGCATCGCAGAGCTTAAAAAAGCACATTAACCGAGGCTGATTATGGAACGCTTACTGATTGTTAATGCCGATGATTTTGGCTTAAGCAAAGGTCAGAACTACGGCATTATCGAGGCCTGTCGCAATGGGATTGTCACATCGACGACGGCGCTGGTGAATGGGCAGGCTATTGACCATGCGGTGCAGTTGAGTCGTGATGAACCGAGTCTGGCCATAGGGATGCACTTTGTCCTTACTATGGGCAAGCCACTGACAGCTATGCCGGGGTTAACCCGCGATGGTGTGCTGGGAAAATGGATCTGGCAGTTGGCAGAAGAAGATGCTTTACCGCTGGAAGAAATTACTCAGGAGCTTGCCAGTCAGTATTTGCGTTTCATTGAGCTATTTGGACGCAAACCTACGCATCTTGATAGCCATCATCATGTGCATATGTTCCCGCAGATTTTCCCGATTGTTGCCAGGTTTGCGGCTGAAGAGGGGATTGCGTTGCGCATCGACCGTCAGCCGCTATCTAACGCTGGTGATTTACCGGCTAATCTGCGCAGTTCGCAGGGATTCAGTAGCGCGTTTTATGGTGAAGAGATTAGCGAGGCACTGTTCCTGCAAGTGCTGGATGACGCAAGCCATCGGGGTGATCCTTCGCTGGAGGTGATGTGTCATCCGGCGTTTATCGATAATACTATCCGTCAGAGTGCTTACTGTTTCCCACGGTTAACGGAGCTGGAAGTGCTGACATCAGCGTCGTTGAAATATGCAATTGCTGAGCGTGGTTATCGGTTGGGTAGTTATCTTGATGTGTAAGTAAGGTGGTAAGGTCACTCCCCAGGGGACGTGACCTTATCCATATTTACGCCGGAATTTTGTCAATCTTAGGAATGCGTGACCACACGCGGTGTTCTGCCATCAGCGTTAACAGTTCATCCATAAAACTACCGTCGGTGCTGTCAGCTTCCACAATCCCTTCTTCACCCTGGTCAGCTACCTTGATTGTTGCTTTAAACTTGCGCGCGTCTCCCGCCAGCGCAATCGGTTTAAGGTGTTTGTAGGCTTCCATCAGATAGTAGTTGGCATCGCCGTTGTCAGCGATATCCGCGATATTGCCGCAAGGGACAATGACCGCATCGACCGTCAGCGAAGGTGCACCGGCAAAGGTAGCGGCTATAGGCAACACCGTACCGTCATCCGCAGTCACTTCACCCATTCGGGAGTAGAGCAGTTTGGCATGAACGCCTTTGGCCTTCATGGCCTTGAGAATGGCCAGAAGGTCTGCCGATCTCACTTCATCATTAAGTAAAATCGCTACCACGCGACCTTTCACATCACCGTCAGGAATGGCGTACAAACTTAAGGATGGATCCTTTTTCAGACCGTTGACGTCCGGAGGTGGGGTGATATTCAGCTGGTCGTCAGTCAGTTCGATACCGAGATTTTTCGCCACCGCCTGGGCCAGAGTGAGATCAATATGCGCCAGCTGGTCAACAACGCGCTCACGAATATACGGACGAACGACTTTGCTTAACTCAAAACTGAAACCATCGACAATATGGCGCTGCTCGAATGGCGTCTGACTTAGCCAGAACAGACGCGGATGGGAATAATATTCGCCAAACGATGGGCTGCGCTCGCGAACTTTATTGCCTTCCACGCGCTCTTGGTATGATTCAAAACCGCCGCGTTTCGGCCCCGGTGGTGTTTCGCGCGGCCAGTTATCGTTGATCGAGTTCGGTTCATAATTCGCCGGGTTAGTGTCGATCCCCATACGATGCATGCCGTCACGCTGGAAATTATGGTAAGGGCAGGTCGGGCGGTTAATCGGAATCTCATGGAAATTCGGCCCACCAAGACGACTGATTTGTGTATCGGTATAGGAGAACAAACGTCCCTGCAACAGGGGATCGTTGGTGAAGTCCAGACCAGGAACAATATGACCTGGATGGAATGCTGCTTGTTCGTTTTCGGCAAAGAAGTTATCCGGATTGCGATTGAGCACCATTTTGCCGACACGCTGAACGGGCACCAGTTCTTCCGGGATCAGTTTGGTTGGATCGAGAAGATCGAAGTCGAACTTGAATTCATCTTCTTCAGGAATCAACTGGAAGCCCAGTTCGTATTCCGGAAAATCGCCTGCTTCAATGGCTTCCCACAACTCGCGGCGGTGGAAGTCCGGGTCACGTCCGGTGAGTTTTTGTGCTTCATCCCAAACGAGTGAGGCTTTACCTGCCAGTGGTTTCCAGTGGAAACGTACAAACGTTGCCTTCCCTTCGGCATTAATCAGGCGGAAGGTGTGAATACCGAAGCCTTCCATGGTGCGGTAACTGCGGGGGATGCCGCGATCCGACATCGCCCACATCACGTTGTGCAGAGTTTCAGGTTGCAGAGAAACATAATCCCAGAAAGTATCGTGGGCACTTTGCCCTTGTGGAATTGCCCAGTGCGGTTCTGGTTTTACCGCATGAACAAAATCGGGGAATTTATGCGCATCCTGGATAAAGAAGATTGGCGTGTTATTGCCAACGAGGTCAAAAATACCCTCTTCAGTATAGAACTTGGTGGCAAAACCACGGATATCACGCACGGTATCGGCAGAGCCAGCGCCACCCTGAACGGTAGAGAACCTAACAAATACTGGGGTGATTTTGTTCGGATCTGAGAGGAAATCCGCTTTGGTGATATCGCTTAAGCTTTTATATGGCTGGAAATAACCGTGAGCTGCTGAGCCGCGTGCATGAACAATACGTTCCGGGATGCGCTCATGGTCAAAGTGGGTGATTTTCTCGCGCAGAATAAAATCTTCCAGCAGCGTTGGACCACGGTTACCGGCACGCAGTGAGTTTTGATCATCGGCGATGCGCACGCCCTGATTAGTGGTCAGCGCATAATTTTCACTGCCTTTGCGTACGTCTTCCAGAGAATTAAGTTTTTCGTTACGTGTATCAGGGGCTTTCAGGCTCCCAGGGGCGGTAGGTTGTGCACCTGGCGGTGTTGGTTCAGCCGCTGGACGATGAGATCCGTCCTCAGGTGCCAGTGAGTCCATCCCCGGTTTCGCTTCGCTGGAATCGTGTAGTGGTGACTGGTGCTGATGTGGGTTCTTTTCGTTATGTTGCGACATTGAACTCGTCTCCTTAATTTATTACTGAAAGGGCCGCTGTTTTGGTCAAAAAACTCTCTAACTATAGACCACCAGCCAGATCCCGCTTCGGAGACTATTCTGGAAACGGTGTTATGAAATACACGCAAAGCGGGACGTACAGGGGCTAAATCGGCTAAACTACAGTTTTTCTAATTTTTAATATGCGTTTAGTGAAGCCAGTAATGAAGAAACCGCTCCGCCAGCAAAACCGCCAGATTATTAGCTATGTCCCACGCACGGAACCCGCGCCGCCAGAACATGCGATAAAGATGGATTCGTTTCGTGATGTCTGGATGCTGCGTGGCAAATATGTTGCGTTTGTACTGATGGGAGAGTCATTTCTGCGCTCACCGGCGTTTACTGTGCCTGAATCTGCCCAACGTTGGGCAAATCAGATCCGCCAGGAAGGGGAAGTGACTGAGTAAGGATTACATACCTCCCGGTTTTGCCGGGAGTTACAGGACCTGAAATTCTGCATTTCGTTGCTACATTCATTCAAACCACCTGTAACAAAAAGCTGCCTTTGACGAGCTATTGCTATAAATAAGAGATCTTTTTTCTTTAATTATTTATTTATTTTAAAATGGTTAAGTTTTGCTAATCATGATGAGTTATTTTTGATAGTTCATCCTGTGGCGTCGCTCTTAAACTTATATTGTAAATGACTTAGATTTAAATAAGATAATAATTTTGTTAACAATATGAGGCGGGAGATGTTTTCTACAAACTTAATACAGAGTAATTATGGTGATTTAAATATTAAAAGCCTGGCTTTCGACTCTTTTAAAGAAAGGCTTGAGTCTACCATGGCGGCACTCACTTTCTTTATATCAACGGGTCAATGTGACTGCGATGAAATAGCAGAGTCGAACTTCAATCGTATGATTGCCTATATGTCTAACATTAACTATGATGCCTCAAAGCTAGGAGCGCCAGCACTTAGTTTTGATACGTATCTGCAGGACAATGTTAAATATAGAGTGATAATTAATAATCTTTATGGCAGTGAGTTTCGGATAAGAGATATTAATGAGAATTTTGTTGGGATGGATTTTACCTGTGAATTCCGACCCGAAAAAATGACGAATTTGATCAATATAAAAAATAGGTTGGTTATTCATTATTTAAGGACTATATACTATGAAAAAAATTATATACATCCTGCCGGGAGCATTTTTGCTGCGATTCAAAAAAAATGAGAGTCTCCTAAAGTTTCCTTCGATAATATCAATGCTTAATATCAATCTTCTTTTTAATCCACTAAATCTTCCGGGAATGGGAAGTGGTGTGCTTGAAGATATTATGAGTATTCCAGATAGTTCACTTAGAAAACGTCTCGGGTATGAGGTTTTAAGCTTCTCACTACAGGCACATTCATTGAGCCAGGAATGTATTGATAAGTTGGACATTTTTTTCGCTGACGATCTGTTTAAATATGGGTAATGACTCCAACTTACTGATAGTGTTTTATGTTCAGATAATGCCCGATGACCTTGTCATGCAGCTCCACC
>NZ_JBDYCV010000154.1:0-6214 GCF_040495915.1 Shigella sp. FJ200513
GGGAATATCTGCGGCAGCGGGCTTGTAATGGGTTAAGTGATAACAGATGTCTGGAAATATAGGGGCAAATCCAATGACATCTGGCGATATTTTGGATTTTGTTCAAGAAAAGGCCAGAGTGTGGTCATTACTTCACGAACGGCTTGCGCGAACTCGGTTTGATTCGGGTCGCGCTTTTGGACATGGTTGAGGAATGACTCCAGAGAATATGTCTGATCCATAGATATAAAAACCTTATATATTAATACGATTGTGCTTATGTTGTTTATGTCATGTGCTTTTGCAGTTTTCGACTATACCATCAAGAATGTGACGGTAAGCAAGAAAAAAATGACCCAGGAAAGCAAATTAATAACGAGAGTAATCTCATAACCAAATGCGATAACTCAGACGCTAAAGTTTTGCCACCCGGCTACCGTTATCAGTAGCAGAGACAATAACGTTAAGGAGTTCCCTGTGAGTCGAGCATTGTTCGCCGTAGTATTAGCATTTCCATTAATTGCACTGGCTAACCCGCATTATCGTCCGGACGTGGAGGTAAACGTACCGCCAGAAGTGTTCAGTTCAGGCGGGCAGTCAGCGCAGCCCTGTACTCAGTGCTGCGTTTATCAGGATCAAAATTATTCTGAAGGGGCGGTAATTAAAGCCGAAGGAATACTGCTGCAATGCCAGCGTGATGACAAAACCCTTAGCACTAATCCGCTGCTCTGGCGGCGCGTAAAGCCATAAACGCCTCTAATAATGGAATGTCAGCAGGGGCCAGCGGATATTGCAGCGCCTCTTCAGGTGAGCACCAGACCAGCGCCTGATGTTCATGTGCCTGTAACGTCCCGTGGAAGTCGGGTACGTGCCAGGCATGAAGATGGATAATCCGGCCCGAAACTTCTCGCTGATGGCTGGCAACATACTCACCCACAGTTGCTTCGATGTCCAATTCTTCGTTTAACTCACGCACCAGCGCCTGCTGCTGGCTTTCATCCAGCTCGACTTTACCTCCGGCAAACTCCCATAATCCCGCCTGATCGCTCTGGGCGGGGCGTTGCGCGAGTAAAATTTTGCCATCACGTTCAATGATGGCGGCAACAACTTCAATCATTTTCATAAATTACACACGGGCAGATAAGCGAAAAATGCCATAATATCCGCACTGTTGCTCAATCAGAAAGGCTTTATATTTAAGGAGTGCCTGTGCTAGACCGCCATCTTCATCCCCGGATTAAACCGTTGTTGCATCAGTGCGTGCGGGTTCTTGATAAACCGGGCATTACGCCAGATGGTTTAACATTAGTGGGATTTGCCATCGGCGTGCTGGCTCTGCCGTTTCTGGCGCTGGGCTGGTATCTGGCGGCGCTAGTCGTCATTTTGTTGAACAGGCTGCTTGATGGTCTGGACGGTGCGCTGGCGCGGCGCAGAGGGCTTACCGACGCGGGCGGCTTTCTTGATATTTCTCTCGATTTTCTCTTTTACGCGCTGGTGCCGTTTGGCTTTATTCTTGCTGCACCGGAGCAAAATGCGCTGGCAGGCGGCTGGTTGTTGTTTGCGTTTATCGGCACGGGCAGCAGTTTTCTCGCCTTTGCTGCACTGGCAGCAAAACATCAGATTGATAACCCCGGTTATGCACATAAGTCGTTTTACTATCTGGGGGGATTAACCGAAGGCACAGAAACGATCTTACTGTTTGTGCTGGGATGTTTATTCCCTGCATGGTTTGCGTGGTTTGCGTGGATCTTCGGTGCGTTGTGCTGGATGACGACCTTTACGCGGGTGTGGAGTGGGTATCTGACGCTGAAGTCGCTCCAGCGTCAGTAATTGCAATGTTATTTGCTACTGCCCGGGCCGCGTTCACCGGTTGCAACCGGATTTTTTGGATCGCTGCTCCATTCGTACCAGCCGCCGTCATACACGGAAACATTCTTCCAACCCATGGCGCGTGCGTACATAAAGGTTTCGGACGCGCGCCAGCCGGTGCCGCAGTAGAATGAAACTTGCTGATCTGGTTTGATATTCCATGCTTTCCACATAGCGGTAATATCATCGGCGCTACGCATGGTGCCATCCGGGTTATAGAAATCTTCCATATGCGTCGAGTCGCTACCAGCGTGTCCCCAACGTGCTCCGGCTATTTCACCTTTTGGTTTAATATAGCTGTAACCGCTGGTCGTACCGATAAATTCTGGCCACGAACGAATGCTCACCAGCGATGCATCCTGGCGATGCAGCAGTCCACGGGCCTGTTCCATATCGAGCATCAACTGCGGTTGTGCCGGGATCTTCACGCCGAAATCCGGTTCCGCTTTCACTTTCGGTGGCGTTCCTCGCTCAACAGGCAGTCCCGCGTCGGACCAGGTTTGCCAGCCGCCATCCAGCAGACGCACATCTTTCACGCCTGCGTAGAGCATAATTTGCGCCACACGCGCTCCAGCGTATACGTCACGCCCGTACAGAATGACCGTGGTGTCATGGCGAATGCCGTGTTTTGCCAGCATCGCTTTTAGTTGTTCATCAGAAACTTTGTTCCACAGCGGTTCGCTTTCCACTTCGTTGGTATCGATGTAGTCAGCGCCAGGAATATGGCTGATAAGGTAAAGCTTAGGAGCGCCCTAGGCCGCTTCAATGACTTTCCAGTCACCGACAGGTTTCGCCGTAACCTCTTTACCTTGTTGCAGGTCATGCAGCCATTGCGGATAAACCAGCTGCTCAAAGTGCGGCAGTTTTTGTAGACGGGAAGGTTCGCTTAGCGCGTCACTCAGAATGGAGATATGCGTAAAACCTGCTTTTTGCAGTCGCGTTTTGACGGCGTCAACATCTTTGCCATTACCGTACAGCGCCACCGGGGCATCGGCTTTCAGGTTATGTTGCTTGATCCACGCGTTGAGCTGTTCGGTGCTCATTTTGTCCAGCCAGCTAGCAGAGAGGTTTAAGGCGGCAGGTTCATGACCAGAAGGGCCATTTAAGGTTTGTGGCCAGCCGTTATAAAACGCGCTGGGGCGAGTATCTATCGCTTTGCCATTTTGTTGCTGAAGTTGGTCAAGTGTAAGAGGCTTCGCCAGTTCAGCGGCCCACGAAGAAGCGCAAGCCAGCCCTAAAGCCATTGCCAGCGCGGTCATTTGAGAAACACGTTTCATCGAAAATCCCGACATTGTAGTTTTGAGTGCGCCATTCTGAACTGACGCATTGAGAAAAACTTTGCGTTATCGCAGTTTGTTGTAATTTTCTGACCACTGCGCCATATCCAGAACAGAACTATCAGCAGGAACATCCTGGAGATCGTGCGTTACCTGAACGACGGGGATCGCCAGGGCGCGAACTTCGCTGAACACCCACTGGCGAAAATTATCGCGCAGAGCCACATCAAGACGGCTGAATGGCTCATCCAGGAGTAACGCTTTTGGCTGGGCGAGAAGGGCGCGTAGTAGAGCAACGCGCGCTCGCTGACCGCCAGACAAAGTGGCAGGATCCTGATGGAAAGCTCCGTCAAGGCCTGAACGCTCAAGTGCATCATTCACGGCATTACGTCGGGCATTCCCCTTAAGTGTCGCCGGTAGCGCCAGCAGTAAATTTTGCCCGACGCTGAACTGGTCAAATAACAGTGCATCCTGAAAAAGAATGCCAATCTGACGCTGTGCGGTGGGTAGCATGTCAATCCGTTGCTCATTGAGCCATAGCTCACCTGTACAAGAAAACTGTCCGGCCAGTGCACCAATCATCCATGAAAACAGAGTGGATTTTCCACAGCCAGACGGCCCCATTAACGTGACGATGTCACCTTTATCAACCGTAAAGTTAACGTTTGTCAGCAAGCGGCTTTCTGGTAAACGTAGCGAAACATTTTTCACGCAGAGCATTAGCGGATTCCTTGTCTGACATAACCTACCCATTTTGCGACTAACGCGGTCAGGGCAAAAATAATAAGCGGTAACAACAGTTGCCATAACGCCTGGGCGGCGAGAATACCGTTGCTGCCGCCGCTGCTTAATGCCACCGCCTCAGTGGTGAGCGTCGGAAAACGCCCCGCGCCCAGCCACAGCGTCGGCATATACTGCGCAATACTGACTGAAAATCCCACCGCGAAGGCAATCAGCACAGGGCGCAACATGAGTGGGCATTTCACGTAAAAGAAGATTTTGGCCCGCGACCAGCCCAGTGTTTGCGCAATCAAAATTAACCGTGAATCAATGCGCTGCCAGGCGGGTTGCAGGATAAACAGCATCCACGGCATTACCCACAGCAGATGCCCCCAGACCACCGCCGTCCAGCTTCCATCCAGGTTCAGCCATAGCGCCAGCGTGTACTGGCCCGCCACCAGTGGCAGAGCGGGCAATAGAATGGGCAACCATAGCCACAACTGGCGACGCTGTGCCCCCCATTCCAGCCACAGCAGTAACAGGAGCAAAGCGATGAATGTTGCTACCAGCCCCATTGTCAGACTGTTGATGAGTGCTTCACTATTGATCGTCGACTGATCCGCGAGGATCGCCAGCAGAACCACACACAGCACACCGGTTAAGGGTAAAAAACTCGCCAGCGTAGTGCCTGGTAATAAAGGTGTGGCAGGCTTGCGAATGCCATCTACGCGGGGAATAGTGCGCCGCCAGCTGCGCCAAAACGTAGGCGGCGAGTAACAGCATCAGCAGCAGACTGGCGAGTGCGCCTTTCGTTTGTTGATCCGCGTCGCCCTGAGTTAACCACTGCCAGCTAATTACTGCCAGCGTCGGTGGATTACCTGGCCCAAGAATAATCGCCACATCCACGACCGAAAGCGACCAGGCAACAATCGCCAGCATCGCCATTGCCAGCGGCTGTAGCCCAGCGAATCCAGCACAATGACCTGCTGCAACAGCCGTTTTTCGCTCAATACTGCCACTAAGATCCACAGCAGAAATGCGCTTTCTTTCACTGCAAGGGTGAGGCCCAGACCGATCCAAATCGGTCCATTGGCGGAGTGAAATACGGGAAATAGTCATATAGCAGCCCTCCGTCAGCAAAGAGCAGCAGGGCGCTGGTGGCAAAAGCCACATGGGGAATGGCGAGCAGCCACGGCAGACGGGCGCACATACGCTGCCATTTCGGCCCAGGCCATAGCGCCACAATCACCAGCAGGGCAATCAACAATGCCCCGACCGCCGCGATGGTTGTCGACACCAGCGTTGCCAGTAATGCCTGCGGTAACTGTGGATCGGCAAATAACGCCTGCCAGCGTGTCAACGACAACGCAGGCGATATCAGCGTGAGAGCTGCCGGGATCAGCGGTGCATAAATCACCGCCACCATCGCCCACAGCAAAAAGATTAATGCGTACCGTAACGGCGTAACCATTCTTGTTCCAGTGCATTCACCCATCCTGCGTGCGGTTCAGCCAGTACCGGCGGCAGATCCTGCGGCATTCTTGATTGCAATATTTCGCGCTGCCCGTCAGGCAGTTTTTGCGGATCGAGAACAGAAGGATCGCCCCAGACAACGGGATCTGCTTTACGCAGTTGCGCATCGGGTGAGAGCAGGAAATTGGCAACTACCTTCGCCGCAGCACTGGCATTCGCGTTGGCTGGAATGGTGACGAAATGCACGTTGCCAATCATCCCCTCGCGAAAGCCAAAACTGTAACTGCTTGCCGGCAAATCGCCGCTGGCGATTTTTTGCTGCGCATGTGCGGGGTTAAAGGTCAGCGACAGGCGCAATGTGCCGGCTTTCAGCAGAGCATCCATCCGCGCGGGCGAAGGCGGGAAATCCTTTCCTTCGCGCCACAAATACGGATGCAGTGCATCAAGATATTGCTACAAGGGCGCAGTGACACGGGCGAAAGTCGCATCGTCCGGCGCTTCTTTTAATGCGGCGGGATCTGGCGTCAGCATAATCAGCAACTGTTCAAGAAACGCCGTGCCGGTAAAGTCCGGTGGGCGCGGATAAGTAACCGTGCCGGGATTGGCTTTAGCAAACTCCAGTAAGGCTTGCGGCGTTTGTGGTGGCTGTGGCGTAACATCGCGGCGGGCGATAAACGTCAGTTGTGCGCCGCCCCAGGGCGATTCCGCACCTTGTGTCGGCACTGAAAAATCTCCCCGCACCGGCAGCTGTGTGTCGACATAGCGCCAGTTGGGCAGAGTCTCCGCCCAGCCCGTTTGTAATAAATTGGCCTCTTTTAAGGTGTAATGCCGATCAGTTAAGGATCAGTTGACCGATCCAGTGGCTGTGTAAGAATCCGGAAACGCTCACTTGTTTC
>NZ_JBDYCV010000155.1:0-6208 GCF_040495915.1 Shigella sp. FJ200513
GGTGGAGCTGCATGACAAGGTCATCGGGCATTATCTGAACATAAAACACTATCAGTAAGTTGGAGTCATTACCCAGAGTCGGAATGAATTATCAATTATATGTCCGTAATTACAGTCGTAACACCAACTACGAGATCGTTGCTACGGCTGATGGCCTGGATGTGCTGAACGGCAAGCAAGGTTCGCTGAATAACAACGGCTATATTGTGAATGCCGGAGATTCGTTAGTGATTAAAGGATTCCGCAAAGATAAACATACTGAAGCGGCTTTTCAGTTCGCCAACGTTGCTGATTCCTACGCAGCCAATTCGGCGCAAGGCGATGTGCGTAATACCGGGGTAATCGGCTTTGCCGCCTTTGAATTACAAGGCCCGGCGCAAAACGCGCTGCCGCCGTGCTCTGGACAAGCCTTTCCGGCAGATAACAATGGCTATGCGCCGCCACCGTGTCGGAAATAGCAACCTCGCTTGATGCCTCGCCCATTTAAGGCGATAATTAGCACAAACTTGTGTTTCGCAAATCCAACCCTTCCTCGTCGGGCCTAACGACGCGGAAGGGTTTTTTTATATCGACTTTGTAATAGGAGTCCATCCATGAGCACCTTAGGTCATCAATACGATAACTCACTGGTTTCCAATGCCTTTGGTTTTTTACGCCTGCCGATGAACTTCCAGCCGTATGACAGCGATGCAGACTGGGTGATTACTGGCGTGCCGTTCGATATGGCCACTTCTGGTCGTGCGGGTGGTCGCCACGGTCCGGCAGCGATCCGTCAGGTTTCGACGAATCTGGCCTGGGAACACAACCGCTTCCCGTGGAATTTCGACATGCGTGAGCGTCTGAACGTCGTGGACTGCGGCGATCTGGTATATGCCTTTGGCGATGCCCGTGAGATGAGCGAAAAGCTGCAGGCGCACGCCGAGAAGCTGCTGGCTGCCGGTAAGCGTATGCTCTCCTTCGGTGGTGACCACTTTGTTACGCTGCCGCTGCTGCGTGCTCATGCGAAGCATTTCGGCAAAATGGCGCTGGTACACTTTGACGCCCACACCGATACCTATGCGAACGGTTGTGAATTTGACCACGGCACTATGTTCTATACCGCGCCGAAAGAAGGTCTGATCGACCCGAATCATTCCGTGCAGATTGGTATTCGTACCGAGTTTGATAAAGACAACGGCTTTACCGTGCTGGACGCCTGCCAGGTGAACGATCGCAGCGTGGATGACGTTATCGCCCAGGTGAAACAGATTGTGGGTGATATGCCGGTTTACCTGACTTTTGATATCGACTGCCTGGATCCTGCTTTCGCGCCGGGAACCGGTACGCCAGTGATTGGCGGCCTGACCTCCGATCGCGCCATTAAACTGGTACGCGGCCTGAAAGATCTCAACATCGTTGGGATGGACGTAGTGGAAGTGGCTCCGGCATACGATCAGTCGGAAATCACCGCTCTGGCTGCGGCGACGCTGGCGCTGGAGATGCTGTATATTCAGGCGGCGAAAAAGGGCGAGTAAGCACCAGATGCGATGCGCACGGGTAAAACGTGCCATTAATGTCGGATGCGGCGTGAACGCCTTATCCGACCTACGTTCGGCACCCGTAGGCCGGATAAGATGCGCCAGCATCGCATCCGGCAATGCGCACAAGGTAACAAATGTGCCATTAATGTCAGATGCGGCGTGAACGCCTTATCTGACCTACGTTCGACACCACTAGGCTTTACTTAATCCCATCCGCGCTGATGCGATCGCGAATATGCTGGGCACGTTCGGCGGATGCAGGATGGTCGTCAAACATTGAGCTTTGACGACCTTCTTCCAGCTTCGCCAGTTTTTCAAAGCTGGTGGCAAGACCTGCCGGGCTGATGCCGCGTTGGTGCAGAAGATCGTAAGAATAATCATCGGCTTCTGCTTCCTGGCGCTGGGAGAATTGCGAATTGACTAATTTCTCGCCCAGATCACCAAGTTGTGATTGAGATAAACTGCCGACAATCCCGCCCGCAGAGGCCGCAGCTACTCGCACGGCATTTGTACCAAGCGCCACCTGCATCCCTTTCTTCACATGGCCTAACGCCACGTGCCCCATCTCGTGACCGATCACCGCTTCGACTTCGTTATCTGTCATCATATCCATCAGCCCGCTATAGACGCGGATACAGCCGTTAGCCATTGCAAAGGCGTTCACATCCTTCGCCATATACACTTTGTAATTCACCGGCTGACCGTTGATATTGTTGCCTAGCGCATTGGCAATAGTTGTCAGACGTTTAGCGTATTCGCTATTGGCTGGCGCAATCGTCGCCTTGCTGTCCATCTCCTGACATGCCTGATCGCTCAGGGTTTTCACCTGCGCATCACTCAAACTGTAAGCCTGAAAAGCTTCCGCTCCTGATGAGAGCAGTCCGTTGGAGTCCATATTCTGGCAACCGGTCAGTACCGTTGCCACGCTCATTGCTACCAATAAGGCGCGAATTTTCATGTTTTCTCTTCCGCACAAGGTCAGGATTATTCTAAAAATGCGCCGTTTGCAGGTGAATCGACGCTCAGTCTCAGTATAAGGAAAAGCGCAGCGGACGGGCGAGCAGATTGCGCAACATGCGAGCATGATCCAGAGATTTCTGAAGCGGCAAAAGGATGTTCCATGTACATGACGCGCGGCTTGCGGTAAATTGTTGGCAAATTTTCCGGCGTAGCCCAAAACGCGCTGTCGTCAAGTCGTTAAGGGCGTGCCCTTCATCATCCGATCTGGAGTCAAAATGTCCTCACGTAAAGAGCTTGCCAATGCTATTCGTGCGCTGAGCATGGACGCAGTACAGAAAGCCAAATCCGGTCACCCGGGTGCCCCTATGGGTATGGCTGACATTGCCGAAGTCCTGTGGCGTGATTTCCTGAAACACAACCCGCAGAATCCGTCCTGGGCTGACCGTGACCGCTTCGTGCTGTCCAACGGCCACGGCTCCATGCTGATCTACAGCCTGCTGCACCTCACCGGTTACGATCTGCCGATGGAAGAACTGAAAAACTTCCGTCAGCTGCACTCTAAAACTCCGGGCCATCCGGAAGTAGGTTATACCGCTGGTGTGGAAACCACCACCGGTCCGCTGGGTCAGGGTATTGCCAACGCAGTCGGTATGGCGATTGCAGAAAAAACGCTGGCGGCGCAGTTTAACCGTCCGGGCCACGACATTGTCGACCACTACACCTACGCCTTCATGGGCGACGGCTGCATGATGGAAGGCATCTCCCACGAAGTTTGCTCTCTGGCGGGTACGCTGAAGCTGGGTAAACTGATTGCGTTCTACGATGACAACGGTATTTCTATCGATGGTCACGTTGAAGGCTGGTTCACCGACGACACAGCAATGCGTTTCGAAGCTTACGGCTGGCACGTTATTCGCGACATCGACGGTCATGACGCGGCATCCATCAAACGCGCAGTTGAAGAAGCGCGCGCAGTGACTGACAAACCGTCCCTGCTGATGTGCAAAACCATCATCGGTTTCGGTTCCCCGAACAAAGCCGGTACTCACGACTCCCACGGTGCGCCGCTGGGCGACGCTGAAATTGCCCTGACCCGCGAACAGCTGGGCTGGAAATATGCACCGTTCGAAATCCCGTCTGAAATCTATGCTCAGTGGGATGCGAAAGAAGCAGGCCAGGCGAAAGAATCTGCATGGAATGAGAAGTTTGCGGCTTACGCGAAAGCTTATCCGCAGGAAGCGGCTGAATTTACCCGCCGTATGAAAGGCGAAATGCCGTCTGACTTCGACGCCAAAGCGAAAGAGTTTATCGCTAAACTGCAGGCTAATCCGGCGAAAATCGCCAGCCGTAAAGCGTCGCAGAATGCTATCGAAGCGTTCGGCCCGCTGTTGCCTGAATTCCTCGGCGGCTCTGCTGACCTGGCACCGTCTAACCTGACCCTGTGGTCTGGTTCTAAAGCAATCAACGAAGATGCTGCAGGTAACTACATCCACTACGGTGTTCGCGAGTTCGGTATGACCGCGATTGCTAACGGTATCTCCCTGCACGGTGGCTTCCTGCCGTACACCTCCACCTTCCTGATGTTCGTGGAATACGCACGTAACGCCGTACGTATGGCTGCGCTGATGAAACAGCGCCAGGTGATGGTTTACACCCACGACTCCATCGGTCTGGGCGAAGATGGCCCGACTCACCAGCCGGTAGAGCAGGTCGCTTCTCTGCGCGTGACCCCGAACATGTCTACATGGCGTCCGTGTGACCAGGTTGAATCCGCGGTCGCGTGGAAATACGGCGTTGAGCGTCAGGACGGCCCGACTGCGCTTATCCTCTCCCGTCAGAACCTGGCGCAGCAGGAACGTACTGAAGAGCAGCTGGCAAACATCGCGCGCGGTGGTTATGTGCTGAAAGACTGTGCTGGTCAGCCGGAACTGATCTTCATCGCCACCGGTTCTGAAGTTGAACTGGCGGTTGCTGCCTACGAAAAACTGACTGCCAAAGGCGTGAAAGCGCGCGTGGTGTCCATGCCGTCTACCGACGCATTTGACAAGCAGGATGCGGCTTACCGTGAATCCGTACTGCCGAAAGCGGTTACTGCACGCGTTGCGGTAGAAGCGGGTATTGCTGACTACTGGTACAAGTATGTTGGCCTGAACGGCGCTATCGTCGGCATGACCACCTTCGGTGAATCTGCTCCGGCAGAGCTGCTGTTTGAAGAGTTCGGCTTCACTGTTGATAACGTTGTTGCGAAAGCAAAAGCGCTGCTGTAATCAGTAAGACGTTTTGTGAGAAGGACCGCGAAAGCGGCCCTTTTTTTACTTAGTAGAGATAAACGGAACTGTGCTGCCGGGGATCATGGTATCGGGCAGTTTACCGTCCCAACGTTCGGCAGTGGTGAGGGCTACAAGTCCGGGATTATCCCGCAGAGCTTCACCGCGCAGGCGGATTGCTTCTGCTTCAGCCGCACTTTTTAAACGAATAGTTTCAGCCTCTGCCGCGCCTCTTACGCGAATAGTTTCCGCTTCTGCTTTGGCTGCCGCCAGTTTACTGTCTGCTTCTGCCTGGGCCTGAGTTACCGCTATTTGCGCCTGGATTTTCTCTGTTTCCAGATTTTGCTTACGCGTGGCAATGGCGACTTCTGCTTTCATTCGGTTTTCAATCGACTTTTCATAAGCGTCAGAAAAATCAATATTTTCAATCTGGACCCCGTCAATTACCACTGGCCCAACAACGGCTTTGCGCATGGCATTTTGCAGATCCTGAACCAATTTTGTACGATCCTGTACGGCGCTGATGGCGGTATATTGGCCGAAAATGTTCTCCAGCTGAGTTGGCAACTGACGGACAATTAGACGATCTTTTAATGCTTCAATAGTGTTGTAGGTGGTATAAACCGCGCCTGCTTCTGAAGGTTTAATGTGGAAGCTGACTGATACTGTCATTTGTGCCGGTTGCTGGTCGCGGCTGTAGGCCTGTAATCCCTGATAGACCACAGCCTGATTACGCGTGGAAATTTTCTCCACGCTTTCCATAAAAGGGATCTTAAAACCCAGCCCCGGTTCGGCAACTTTTACGATTTTTCCGTAGCGCAGCAAAATGCCGCGTTCACCTTCATTAACGGTGTAATACGAGAGAAATGGCAGCACAACCACGGCAAGCACGCCAATGGCGATAGCAAGAGATTTTTGTGGGCGAAATGAGGTTAATGAAACAGGTGCTTTCATGACAATCTTCCTTGAGTAAAGTATGGGAATATGTCACATGAGATGAGGAGAAAACAGCCGACAGGTGAGAATTCAGAATCTATAAAGGGGTATAGCGAAAAAACATTGCATTAGAAAAGTATGTTTTCGAACATTCAATAAATAAATAGAGATATGCATCACAAATACAATAACAAACAAAATGTTGATTTTGTGATGAACATAACAAATACAAAGTTGACTTTAAAAATATCAATTTCATATTGTTGTTATTTAAGGTTTTATTATTTTGGTTTGTGGGGTTTTTCTTCTCGCGTACCCAATTGCTTTCATTAAACCGCACGAGTATTTTATTTTTACCGCCGGACGGTACCCTAAAAATAAAATAAGGATAATTTATGCGGCTTAGTGATTATTTTCCAGAATCATCAATCTCAGTTATACATTCAGCAAAAGGGTAATGCTGCCAACTTACTGATTTAGTGTATGATGGTGATTTTAAGGTGCTTGCGTGGCTTCCATTTCCAT
>NZ_JBDYCV010000156.1:0-5894 GCF_040495915.1 Shigella sp. FJ200513
TCAGGGAAAAATATCATCAGATGGCTGCTTAAAAAAAGAACAAATGGTAGTGTCCGCTATTGCCAGTACACCTCAATTCTTTGGCATTTTTTACCTCGTTACGCGCGTCTGTGGCTTTGCCAACGGATACTTCCGCGTGCGCACGAGTGAACCAGTGCGTGGCAACGTCTTCCTCCACAACATGACGGCCTTTAACAAACTCGCGCCGAGAACCGTCGGGAAGCGTGAGCACAAACGGGGTATGTACGTGTATTACTGCATCATTTTTTGCCATCGGGTCATCCTTAATGGCCCCGCCAGGGGGCCATGTGGCTGTTAAATGCCATCAACGTACGAAATGGTTTCTTTGTACACTGGCTCGACTGCACCCAGCTTGCCGTAGTAAGTGACGATCTGATACAGACCGCGATACTGCACCGGCACGCTCTGAAGCGGAACCAGCGGGTAGCGGACGTATTTTTTATCGTTGGTGTACGCAACTATGCGATCCTTATTCCCCACACCACGGCCTTTCAGCCATTTAACCGCGCGGATATTCAGCGGAACACCGTTCTGGTGATAGCTGATGGTGTTGGTCTGAAGGTTCGTCAACAGGGACTGGTTACCTGCAGATGAAACGATGATGCTGGACAACAGAGCAAACTGCTCAGGCGGGATCAGCAAATCACGCGGAACCACAGAGTAACCAGAAGCGGCCCACGCATCAGACAGCACCTGGTTAATGCTTGCGCGGATTTCGTCCGGTGTTGAGGTTGCCCACGTTTTGGCAGCGTTGTTGACAGGCACGCCGTCCAGGGTAACAAGGCCTTTCAGGTTTAATGCGGAATCGCCAACATATACCTGTTCATCGTTATCCATCTGCCATTTCAGTTGCATACCGTCATACTTCTGCGTATCAATCGGGCGGCCGACCTGCTGAGCAGCCTGCAATTCTATGACCGTCCAGCCAAGTTCCATCCCCCACAGGTTCAGCGGGTTACCGGATTTGCCGATATCCACGTTCACGCCAGCAATAGCGGTTGAGTCTTTGCCTACCCAGTTTTTTCCATTCGGATTTGCGCCAGTACCCGCAGCGGCGAAGCTGGTATTCGTCCAGCTGGAAATGTCATCTGCGATGGAGGCGTCTTCACGCAGTTGAATATCGCGGCTCCAGGTGTACCCCACCAGTGGCAGGTTCAGCGTCTGGTCGAGTCTCTCCAGCTCCCCGATGAGAAAGGCACCAGAGCTGTCAACGGTTGCCTGATCAAAAGTAATCATTCGTCTGTTCCTTAAATCTTCCAGGAAATTTCTGCATTGCCGTCAGCATCACCGGCACCTGTGAATTCAGCGTTGGTCAGCACCACGTTTTTGCCACTGACTGACGTGGACATGAATCCACCCAGAGGCACTTTGATGGATTCATCAGTGGAGATCGCCTTTTTTGATAGTGCTGGCATCAAAATCAGAACCGAGATTAACGGTCACGTAGCCACGCTTCATGGCGTCGCCCGGGAAGTTCTTGCCTGTTCCCACCTGGCGAACCATGTCCGGCTGCGACGTGGTCGGATAAGGGCGCACGTAGATCCCCTTCACCTTGTCTGCGGTATCACCATCTGCCAGCGGCACGAAAAAACCGTCATCATCGTATTTACCAGCCAGGCCATAGGCAGCGAAGGCGTTATCGGATTTAAGGACCACCGGTTCGACGGTTAAGTCCTGCGGGCGAGAGACAGCCCCGGCAATGCCAACAGGCATCCGGTACAGAAATACATTATTCATTTTTTACCCTTTACGGTTTGCCCAGAATTCAGCGTTTTGTTTGTTCAGGGAAGCGATACTGGTCATGCCCATGTTTAGGCGCTGTGCATCGCCGGTGGTGGCGCGGGTGTTTCGCCCTTTGGCAACCTCAGACACGGCATTAAACGCCATGTCGACCGATTGTTTCGGTAATTTGCGGATATCCGCATCACCGACTATCTGGCGAACCAGCGTTTTGTCAGCAGAAGCCAGAACCTCGCGTTTGAACGCGGTCGGTTTCATCTTACGGCTCAGATCGATACCCGGAACGATAACTTCGGCACGCCAGGCTGAGTCACCAGTAATCGTGGTTTCCTCTTCATCGTCCTCGCCGTCACCGGTCGGATTATCGTCAGGCTTATTATCGTTATCGCCCGTGGCATTTCTTTCCAGCTTAGCCAGCAGGGCTTTCAGTAATGTTTTGAGGTCATCATCACTGTCGCCGGTTGGATCTCCGCCCATCTCTGGTGCTTTGTCCGGTAGTGGTTGCTGCGGGGACAGGTTGATGTTGAGATTAACGCCCTGCGGCAAATCCCCCTCATCTCCTGTAACCGATGCGGGAGCCGACTCCACCAGTTCGTTCATGGTGTCGGCATCTCCTGTCTTGATGGCCGCACGCATGCGGTTCCACCAGTTTTTCTTTTGATTTGCCATTGTGTCTCTGTCTCCAATTGCACAACGATTTCCGGCTCTGCCTTTAGGGACAAGAGCCACATGGTTTCCGGTAATATCGACCTGCTCGGCTTTACCTGGCTCGGTCTGCTCGTACTCCGCGTCATAGCCGCACGACACTTCGCGCAGGCCATCTTCGATAAGCTGAATGGCGCTTTCGTCTTTGACGATAAGGTCAGCCAGCATCAAATCAGACTGCTCACCCGTCCCGCGCCGGACATTCTGGAGGTGCCCGACAGCAAGCACTTTCCAGTTCTCGGGATTTACCAGCCGCACATTCCCGTTTTCATCTTCAGGATGCAGGATCGTGATGCTCATCCCTTCGAATGAGGCAAGCGTGGCCGGATGGAATACCTGCTCAGGAGAACGCGTGACGACTATTTCAACGAACTTATCGGGTTTCAGTTTTGGCAGGTCATCAGCACCATAGAGCTGCTTACCTGTTCGTCCTATCGGCACGTCTTTGCACAGCAACGAGCCGTCAGCCAGGCGGTATCGGGTTTCCCCGAGCCTGGTCTCAAAAAAGTATTTCATGGGTTATGCTGCCCTTTTCATTGCGAATGGAACGCGAACAAACACGATCTCTTTATAGCAGCGGCAGTTTGGCAGCTCGCCCGCGTGGCCGGTCATGCCGTCCAAAGTTGGAGGTGAATCCCAGCGGACGAATTTACCTTTCATGTGATCGTGGGAATCTCGGACATCGCCATCATCGGCTGTACGCCAAATATAACCATCCGAGCCAATAGCTATCGCTCGGGCCATATCCAGCGCGCCCGTTGCTCTTCCCAGTTCCGTTCGGGCAATCAGATCGGCCCTAGACTTAGCAACATCGCCGGTAGATGCAATCTCTTTAGCAAACTGCTCCGCCCGACCACCGGTGACAACAGCCTCTATCGCTTTGTTCTGGATGTCGTACACCCTGTCTGCGGCCTCGAGAGGCAGAGATTTGATGTACTTGACCTGTTCGGCGATGATGGATTGCATCACCTGGCCCACAGGAGCGCTTTCCACAAGATTGCGGAGCTCGCGACTGATGTTCTTGCTGTGTTGCCGCCAAACTTTCTCGTTCTGCCGGGTTAGGTCCGCAGTAAAGTTTTCCGCGACCTTTGTCGCCCAGGGGGTGATGATTTCACTGTAACGCTCCAGCGCCGCAATAATTTCCGTGATACTGTCATTTGAACCATCGTAGCGACCATTTACGATGTCTCCGACCGCCCTCGCTATCCTGCGTAGGCTGGTTCGATACCGGATTTCCGCCTGACGGCTCCTGCGGTTCGTCATCAGGTTCGCCGATGCCGGGCGGCGCTTCATCTTCGGCATTCTCGATGTCCTCGTTGGTAATGGATGCCCCTATGCCGGTTACGTCAGAATTTTCTCGCAAATCAGTCATAGCGGCTTTCAGTGTCATCAGACCATCACCCATCGCCGTACTGATTGCGTTGGTGGTGTTTAACGCCACCGTTGAGCGATCGACATCAGACATTTGCCAGAGCGGGTTAAACTCAAACGTGAAATCGTCCGGCAGCGGCTTGCCAAGTTCCGAACGATGCATGATGTCCAGTATCCGCCGCACCGGAAGACGTAAACGCCTCTCCTGCAACGAACTGATGCGATCGTAATAGTTGGCAAGGTCTGCATCACCGGTAGAAAATCCTTTCGGGGACTGTCCGAACAACCGCACCAGTGGGATACCAACAGCGCCACTAATCTGTTCTGCAAACTGCGAAAGGATGTCATCCAGACCACTGAAGCTGTACTGATGGGTTTCAAACTTATCCCGCGAGTCCATGAGCGTCATGCCTTCATTACTCTGGAACTGTCGAATCAGGTCGATATTCTTCAGCAACGCTTCATACGCAGGACCACCAAGTGCGATAAGCTCGCGTAGCTTCTCCACGCTGTAGGTACGCAAATGCGCCTTGTAGACCAGCTGCGCCGCGCCGACAGTAGCGCTGTCGAACGCGGTAAGACGATCCCAGATACGCTCTACAACCGACATTCCCCATTCGTTCTCGGTCATCTTCTGCTGAAATGGCAACGTGACGCCATCAAAGCGAATCAGGCGACTGTGATGAATGCGCCAGGCAGGAATTCCCGTTGCTGTGGTCACCACATCGTAAAACTCAGGTTTACCCAGGTCCGGCCCCATATCTTTAATGCGGCGGGTCAGTGCCGGGTCGACCATCCAGCGGTCGAGCGGGAGAATCCCCTTAAACTTGCCCTTACCGATGGTTTCGGGTCGCAGCGGGGTCATTGGTGCCTGCCCCTCAATCATGATGAAACCCACCGCGCCGCCGTAGAGGCGCGACCATTTCAGCACGTCATTCAGCGCATCCCAGATTTGCAACTCATCCAGTTGTGATTCGAGAATGCCACGATCTTTTGCATCAATTTCCGAAGTGATGCGAATGCCTTTGCGGGTCATATCATCCGGGATAGCATCGACTGCTTCGCCGATGATCCAGGATGAACGATAGGACCATTCCACCAGCATGCGGTTACGACTGGTGAAATTAGCCCGGTAGGTGGATGCTGAGTGCTGGTTAGGTGTCTGCATCCCTACTCGGGCAATAAAATTCTCATAACCATCAGCTGTGGCCTGCACAGTTCGCCGCAGGGCTTGTTTGTTTCGTGCCATCAGGCCTGTCTCCCCAGCTGTTCCCAGATATCCAGCGATGTATCGATTGGCGCGAAGGCCATAATGAATGCATCAGCAACGTTTGGTGACGGTATCTCGCGTTTTGCGAGGTCTTTTTTACTTTCGACCATCACACGTCCGTTACGGTCGAAATCACGATGAGGTGTTGTCAGTTCCAGTTTCAGCTTTTCAAGCAACGGACAACGAGAATCTATGCTGATCAGCTCATCCACAGGATACTGTTCTCCGTTGTTAATGGCGTTAAACGTATTTCTGAAACGGTCAGCCACCATGCCTGAGCCTTAAGATTTGCGAAAAAGTCTTTGTTGGGGATGCCGTTGTACTCGTCATCTGGCTCATGCACACCAGCACCGGCGTTAAACCTCTGGTAATTCACACGTCGCGCGTATGCGTTCTCGCTCTTCCGGTCAGCGTTAATTTCAGAGAATTTAGCACCGGCAGACGCACCAACACCGATAGAGTCGTAAACAATATCTGCTTCACGCTCCAGCGCCGCCTGATAAGTACGCTGGCAGCTCTTCAGTAATTCATCTTCTTTGGCCTTCCATTCGTCGGCCCAGAAAACAACGGATCCGTGACGGTAAACGTTAGCGCACTTATCTGTACCACTGTCAGCCACGTCAAAGCCAATACGCTTTCTTCCACTGGGTTCGAAATTTAACGTTTTGTGCGCATCCACTGCGGCTTCTATCCAAGACAGTTTGATGATTGCTGGATTTGCCCCTATATTTCCAGACATCTGTTATCACTTAACCCATTACAAGCCCGCTGCCGCAGATATTCCCGT
>NZ_JBDYCV010000157.1:0-5858 GCF_040495915.1 Shigella sp. FJ200513
CTGATGGAAATGGAAGCCACGCAAGCACCTTAAAATCACCATCATACACTAAATCAGTAAGTTGGCAGCATTACCTTAATCTTAAAGGGCACTATGACTCTAAAGAAGAAGGGTTCGCCAATCGATACAATTTTGCGTACTTGCTTCATAAGCATCACGCAAAAGCTGCAAAACAGCATCTTTCCCGGAACCAGCATCAAGAACTCGCCGTTCGCTTCTTCCCCTGAAATGATTAACTCCGGTATCATGTGCGCCTTATGTGATTACAACGAAAATAAAAACCATCACACCCCATTTAATATCAGGGAACCGGACATAACCCCATGAGTGCAATAGAAAATTTCGACGCCCATACGCCCATGATGCAGCAGTATCTCAAGCTGAAAGCCCAGCATCCCGAGATCCTGCTGTTTTACCGGATGGGTGATTTTTATGAACTGTTTTATGACGACGCAAAACGCGCGTCGCAACTGCTGGATATTTCACTGACCAAACGCGGTGCTTCGGCGGGAGAGCCGATCCCGATGGCGGGGATTCCCTACCATGCGGTGGAAAACTATCTCGCCAAACTGGTGAATCAGGGAGAGTCCGTTGCCATCTGCGAACAAATTGGCGATCCGGCGACCAGCAAAGGTCCGGTTGAGCGCAAAGTTGTGCGTATCGTTACGCCAGGCACCATCAGCGATGAAGCCCTGTTACAGGAGCGTCAGGACAACCTGCTGGCGGCTATCTGGCAGGACAGCAAAGGTTTCGGCTACGCGACGCTGGATATCAGCTCCGGGCGTTTTCGCCTGAGCGAACCGGCCGACCGCGAAACGATGGCGGCAGAGCTGCAACGCTCTAATCCGGCGGAACTGCTGTATGCAGAAGATTTCGCCGAGATGTCGCTGATTGAAGGCCGTCGCGGCCTGCGCCGTCGCCCGCTGTGGGAGTTTGAAATCGACACCGCGCGCCAGCAGTTGAATCTGCAATTTGGCACCCGCGATCTGGTCGGTTTTGGCGTCGAGAACGCGCCGCGCGGACTTTGTGCTGCCGGTTGTCTGTTGCAGTATGCGAAAGATACCCAACGCACGACCCTGCCGCATATTCGTTCTATCACCATGGAACGTGAGCAGGACAGCATCATTATGGATGCCGCGACACGTCGTAACCTGGAAATTACTCAGAACCTGGCGGGCGGTGCGGAAAATACGCTGGCTTCTGTGCTCGACTGCACCGTCACGCCGATGGGTAGTCGTATGCTGAAACGCTGGCTGCATATGCCAGTGCGCGATACCCGCGTGTTGCTTGAGCGCCAGCAAACTATTGGCGCATTGCAGGATTTCACCGCCGAGTTGCAGCCGGTACTGCGTCAGGTCGGCGACCTGGAACGTATTCTGGCACGTCTGGCTTTACGAACTGCTCGCCCACGCGATCTGGCCCGTATGCGCCACGCTTTCCAGCAACTGCCGGAGCTGCGTGCGCAGTTAGAAACTGTCGATAGTGCACCGGTACAGGCGCTACGTGAGAAGATGGGCGAGTTTGCCGAGCTGCGCGATCTGCTGGAGCGAGCAATCATCGACACACCGCCGGTGCTGGTACGCGACGGTGGTGTTATCGCATCGGGCTATAACGAAGAGCTGGATGAGTGGCGCGCGCTGGCTGACGGCGCGACCGATTATCTGGAGCGTCTGGAAGTCCGCGAGCGTGAACGTACCGGCCTGGACACGCTAAAAGTTGGCTTTAATGCGGTGCACGGCTACTACATTCAAATCAGCCGTGGGCAAAGCCATCTGGCACCCATCAACTACATGCGTCGCCAGACGCTGAAAAACGCCGAGCGCTACATCATTCCAGAGCTAAAAGAGTACGAAGATAAAGTTCTCACCTCAAAAGGCAAAGCACTGGCACTGGAAAAACAGCTTTATGAAGAGCTGTTCGACCTGCTGTTGCCGCATCTGGAAGCGTTGCAACAGAGCGCGAGCGCGCTGGCGGAACTCGACGTGCTGGTTAACCTGGCGGAACGGGCCTATACCCTGAACTACACCTGCCCGACCTTCATTGATAAACCGGGCATTCGCATTACCGAAGGTCGCCATCCGGTAGTTGAACAAGTACTGAATGAGCCATTTATCGCTAACCCGCTGAATCTGTCGCCGCAGCGCCGTATGTTGATTATTACCGGCCCGAACATGGGCGGTAAAAGTACCTATATGCGCCAGACCGCACTGATTGCGCTGATGGCCTACATCGGCAGCTATGTACCGGCACAAAAAGTCGAGATTGGACCTATCGATCGCATCTTTACCCGCGTAGGCGCGGCAGATGACCTGGCTTCCGGGCGCTCAACCTTTATGGTGGAGATGACTGAAACCGCCAATATTTTACATAACGCCACCGAATACAGTCTGGTGTTAATGGATGAGATCGGGCGTGGAACGTCCACCTACGATGGTCTGTCGCTGGCGTGGGCGTGCGCAGAAAATCTGGCGAATAAGATTAAGGCATTGACGCTGTTTGCCACCCACTATTTCGAGCTGACCCAGCTACCGGAGAAAATGGAAGGCGTCGCCAACGTACATCTCGATGCGCTGGAGCACGGCGACACTATCGCCTTTATGCACAGCGTGCAGGACGGCGCGGCGAGCAAAAGCTACGGTCTGGCGGTTGCTGCTCTGGCGGGCGTACCGAAAGAGGTTATTAAGCGCGCACGGCAAAAACTGCGTGAGCTGGAAAGCATTTCGCCGAACGCCGCCGCGACGCAAGTGGATGGTACGCAGATGTCTTTGCTGTCAGTGCCAGAAGAAACTTCGCCTGCGGTCGAAGCACTGGAAAATCTCGACCCGGATTCACTGACTCCGCGTCAGGCGCTGGAGTGGATTTATCGCTTGAAGAGTCTGGTGTAATAACAATTCCCGATAGTCTTTTGCTATCGGGAATATTAACGACAACTGACGAATCAAATAAAAATACCCTGTATAATAGGAAAGCTTATTTTACAGGGTAAAACCATGCCATCTACACGCTACCAAAAAATCAATGCCCATCACTATCGCCATATATGGGTCGTTGGTGATATTCATGGTGAATATCAGTTATTACAATCCCGCTTACATCAACTCTCTTTTTTCCCCGAAACCGACTTACTTATTTCTGTCGGCGATAATATTGATCGTGGGCCGGAGAGTCTTGACGTCCTGCGCCTGCTAAACCAGCCCTGGTTTATCTCCGTTAAAGGCAACCACGAAGCAATGGCGCTGGATGCGTTCGCGACCGGCGATGGCAATATGTGGCTTGCCAGCGGTGGTGACTGGTTTTTCGATTTAAATGATTGCAACAAGAGGCAATAGTTCTGTTGCTGAAATTCCATCACCTTCCACATATTATTGAAATCACTAACGACATAATAAAATATGTCATCGCACATGCAGATTATCCGGGTGATGAATATCTCTTTGGCAAAGAAATAGCGGAGAGCGAATTACTCTGGCCTGTTTATCGTGTGCAGAAATCGCTTAATGGCGAGTTACAACAAATAAACGGCGCTGATTATTTTATATTTGGACATATGATGTTTGATAACATTCAGACGTTCGCTAACCAGATTTATATTGATACCGGATCGCCGAAAAGTGGGCGGCTGTCATTTTATAAAATAAGGTAGTCTCATGCTTCTTCTGTGAAGCATGAGTAACCAGATGTTATTTCAGGCCATTATTCATTTTTCGCTACCAGCAAAGAGAGATCCTGCTTCGCCAGCGCGCGACTGGCACTCTCCGGCAAACCGTCGTCTGTAATAATCTGATCAAACTCGCTTAATGGTAACGCCAGCCATGTCGCCACCTGACCATATTTCGTCGCATCACAGACCAAAACTCGCTGGCGGCTGGCACTGGCAATCGCCCGTTTCACCGTGACTTTATCTTCCGCTGGCGTAGAAATCCCCCGCACACTCCATGACGATGCAGAAATAAAAGCCTGATCAATCATCAGGCTGCACAGCATGGTCGCAGCGGCTTCCCCGACACAGGAACGGTTTTCCCGACACACTGCACCGCCAGTGTGAATAATTGTGCAATTACTGTTGTCGAGCAAGTAGTTCGCAATAACGAAATCGTTTGTGACCACAGTCAGTGACTCCATGTGAATCAGATGCTGTGCTATCGCTAACGTGGTCGTTCCCGCATCCAGATAGATACAACTTCCCGGCAGAACAAGACTTGCCGCCAGCTTGCCAATAGCCGCTTTTTGCGTCATTGCCAGCGCAGTTTTTACCTGATGAGAAGGTTCATGCGCCACGCGTCCCGGAGACTGGACGCCTCCGGACACCAGCACAACGGCTCCCTGCTGCTCCAGTTTTTGTAAATCCCGACGAATGGTCATATGTGACACATTAATTCTGTCCGTTAGTTCAGCAATACTGACAATGCCTTTTTCAGCTACCATCTCAAGGATGATTTGGCGACGCTCTACGGGTATCAACTTTTGCTCCTTCCTTTGTCCTGCTGACATTCTACGCTATTTGCCTGCGAAACGTGCGCGGCGCAACTAACGCTTAGTTCACATAAAATAACACAAAATGTTAATTTATGTGAATCATCTCACCATATCGTTATCTCCCAGCGCTTATATTCACAATATCAAACAAAATATCACTTAAATTAACAAGGAGAGCAGATGAAAACGGGATCTGAGTTTCATGTCGGTATCGTTGGCTTAGGGTCAATGGGAATGGGAGCAGCACTGTCATGTGTCCGCGCAGGTTTTTCTACCTGGGGCGCAGACCTGAACAGCAATGCCTGCGCTACGTTGAAAGAGGCAGGTGCTTGCGGGGTTTCTGATAACGCCGCGACGTTTGCCGAAAAACTGGACGCTCTGCTGGTGCTGGTGGTCAATGCGGCCTAGGTTAAACAGGTGCTGTTTGGTGAAACAGGCGTTGCACAACATCTGAAACCCGGTACGGCAGTAATGGTTTCTTCCACTATCGCTAGTGCTGATGCGCAAGAAATTGCTACCGCTCTGGCTGGATTCGATCTGGAAATGCTGGATGCGCCAGTTTCTGGTGGTGCAGTAAAAGCCGCTAACGGTGAAATGACTGTCATGGCCTCCGGTAGCGATATTGCCTTTGAACGACTGGTACCCGTGCTGGAAGCCGTTGCCGGAAAAGTTTATCGCATAGGTGCAGAACCGGGACTAGGTTCGACCGTAAAAATTATTCACCAGTTGTTAGCGGGCGTACATATTGCTGCCGGAGCCGAAGCGATGGCACTTGCAGCCCGTGCGGGGATCCCGCTGGATGTGATGTATGACGTCGTGACCAATGCCGCCGGAAATTCCTGGATGTTCGAAAACCGGATGCGTCATGTGGTGGATGGCGATTACACCCCGCATTCAGCCGTCGATATTTTTGTTAAGGATCTTGGTCTGGTTGCCGATACAGCCAAAGCCCTGCACTTCCCGCTGCCATTGGCCTCAACAGCATTGAATATGTTCACCAGCGCCAGTAACGCGGGTTACGGGAAAGAAGACGATAGCGCAGTTATCAAGATTTTCTCTGGCATCACTCTACCGGGAGCGAAATCATGATCAAGATTGGCGTTATCGCCGATGATTTTACCGGCGCGACGGATATCGCCAGTTTTCTGGTGGAAAACGGTCTACCAACGGTACAAATTAACGGTGTTCCAACAGGTAAAATGCCGGAAGCAATCGACGCACTGGTGATCAGCCTGAAAACGCGCTCCTGTCCGGTGGTTGAAGCCACACAGCAATCGCTGGCGGCTCTGAGCTGGTTGCAACAGCATGAGGTAGCCTGAGTTTAACGGACACTCCTTCCTGAAATAGAATGGCATCAGAAGGAGCTAATAATGAGCAGAAAA
>NZ_JBDYCV010000158.1:0-5713 GCF_040495915.1 Shigella sp. FJ200513
TCAGGGAAAAATATCATCAGATGGCTGCTTAAAAAAAGAACAAATGGTAGTGTCCGCTATTGCCAGTACACCTCACTTTTAAGGAAATGCTGTAGATAAACATTATTCATCTTGCAGCTGAGAATTGTATTTTTCTGAATTCCTGAATTTTTGTCCTTACCGTTTTAGAATTAATAAAAAACCCGGCGCTAAATGCTTACCGGGTTTTAGATTTATTAGGCAAATAGCAGGGTTAACCGCTAATCTGCTCCATCGCCTGCAAAATACGCTTATCTGAAATCGGATAAGGCGTACCAAGTTGTTGAGCGAAGTAACTAACGCGCAGCTCTTCTATCATCCAACGGATCTCTTTCACGTCTTCATCCTCACGACGTGCAGGCGGCAGTTTGTTGATCCATTGCTGCCACGCCTGCTGGACGTTTTCGACTTTCAGCATCTGTGCACGATCGCGATGTGGATCAACCGCCAGTTTTTCCAGTCGTTTTTCAATCGCCTGCAAATATCGCAGCGTGTCGCCCAGCCGTTTGAAGCCGTTACCAGTGACAAAACCGCGATATACCAACCCGCCCATCTGCGCTTTAATATCAGAAAGCCCCAGTGCCATGGTCATATCCACCCGCCCTTTCAGACGTTTGTTGATATTGAACACCGCAGTGAGGATTTGCTCGACCTGCTTCGCAATATCCACCACCGTGTCATTCAGTTCGGCGCGCACTTTTTCATGCAGCGCAGCAAAGCCTTCTTCCGTCCAGACCGGGCCACCATTGGCGTCGATCAGTTGATCCACACCGCAGGAGATACAGTCGTCGATCAGCTCCAGCACTTTGCCATACGGGTTAAAGTACAGCCCCAGCTTGGCTTTGTTTGGTAACTTCTCATGTAAATACTTGATCGGCGAGGAAATATTTAGCAGCAGTAGACGGCGAAGACCATTCCACATTGCCTGTTTTTGCTCCAGCGGGTTATCAAACAGTTTGATCGTCACGCTGTCGCGTTCATCCACCAGCGCCGGCCACGCCTTCACTTTATAGTTGCCACGCTTCTGTTCGTAACTTTCCGGCAGCTGACCAAAACTCCAGATATGTAAGCCGCTCTGCTCGATACCGTCATCCGCCACCGCGGACAGCGTTTCCTGCACTTTGCCTTTCAGCGCATCTTTCAGATCTTGTAGCGAGCGCCCTTCTTTTAGCTTCTTGTTTTTGTCATCCACCACGCGGAAGGTGATTTTCAGGTGATCGGGCACCTGATCCCAGTGCCAGTCTTCGCGGTCAACGGTAACGCCGGTCATCCGCCGTAACTCGCGCTCAAGGCTGTCGAGCAACGGTAACTCCAGCGGTGTGACGCGGCCTAAAAACGCTTCGGCGTAGTTTGGTGCAGGCACAAAATTACGGCGTACCGGTTTCGGCAACGATTTAATCAGAGCAATCACCAATTCGCGGCGCAGACCGGGGATCTGCCATTCAAACCCGCTTTCCTCAACCTGGTTAAGTAACGGCAGCGGAATATGTACGGTCACACCGTCCGCGTCCGCGCCTGGCTCAAACTGATATCTCAAACGCAGCTTGAGATTGCCCTGATGCCAGAAGTTCGGGTAATCCAGCTTGCTGATTTTTTCCGCCCCTTCTTTGATCAACATGCTCTTTTCAAAGTTGAGCAAATCAGGCGTTTCGCGGCTGACTTTTTTCCACCAGCTATCGAAGTGACGAGCGGAGATTACATCGTGGCTGATGCGCTGGTCGTAGAACTCAAACAGCGTTTCGTCATCAACCAGAATATCGCGGCGACGTGATTTGTGTTCCAGCTCTTCCACTTCGGCCCGCAGTTTCAGGTTTTCACGGAAGAATGCGTGACGCGTCTGCCAGTCACCTTCCACCAGAGCGTGGCGAATAAAGAGTTCACGACATAACGCCGAATCGATCTGGCTGTAGTTGACCTTGCGCGCAGCAACAATCGGCAAACCATAAACAGTGACTTTTTCCGTTGCCATCACCGCGCCCTGCGCCCGTTCCCAGTGCGGTTCGCTGTAGGTGCGTTTAATCAAATGCTGAGCAACGGGTTCTACCCATTCCGGGTCGATACGCGCAGCAATGCGCCCCCACAGGCGGCTGGTTTCTACCAGTTCCGCCACCATTACCCATTTCGGCGGCTTTTTGAATAAACCAGAACCGGGGAAGATGGAGAAACGCGCGTTACGTGCACCGGTATATTCCTGTTTATCGGCATCTTTCATGCCGATATGGGAAAGCAAACCGGTCAGTAAGGCGATGTGAATTTCACGATACTCCGCCGGTTCGCTGTTGACCGGAATGCCAAGTTCTTTCACCACCTGGCGCAACTGGGTGTAGATATCCTGCCATTCGCGCACGCGCAGATAGTTGAGGTAATCGGTACGACACAGGCGACGGAAGGCGTTGGAAGAAAGCGCCTTTTGCTGCTCGCCAAGATAATTCCACAGATTTACAAACGCGAGGAAGTCGGATTCTTTGTCGTGGAAGCGACGATGTTTTTCGTCCGATGCCTGCTGTTTGTCCATCGGACGTTCGCGCGGATCCTGGATGGAGAGCGCGGACGTGATAATCATCGCCTCACGCACGCAGCCATGTTTTTGCGCTTCCAGCACCATACGCGCCAGACGTGGGTCGACAGGCAACTGCGAGAGCTGGCGACCGAGCGGCGTCAGTTTATAGGCGCTGGCCTGTTCATCCGTGGTGATCGCGCCCAGTTCTTCGAGCAGACGCACGCCATCCTGGATATTGCGTTTATCCGGTGCTTCGACAAACGGGAACGCAGCGATATCGCCCAGCCCCAGCGCGGTCATCTGCAAAATAACCGAGGCCAGGTTGGTACGCAGAATCTCCGGATCGGTAAACTCCGGGCGCGAGAGGAAATCGTCTTCGGAATAGAGACGAATACAGATCCCTTCGGACACACGACCACAGCGGCCTTTACGCTGATTGGCAGACGCCTGCGAAATGGGTTCAATCGGCAAACGCTGCACTTTGGTGCGATAGCTGTAGCGGCTGATACGCGCTGTACCGGGGTCGATGACGTATTTAATCCCCGGTACGGTCAGCGAGGTTTCCGCGACGTTGGTCGCCAGCACAATGCGCCGTCCGCTGTGCGACTGGAACACGCGGTTCTGTTCGCTGTTCGAAAGCCGCGCATAAAGCGGCAAGATTTCGGTATGGCGTAAGTTCAGCTTGTTCAGCGCATCGGCGGTATCGCGAATTTCCCGCTCGCCGCTCATAAAGATCAGAATGTCGCCGGGGCTTTCCTGGCTTAGTTCGTCTACGGCGTCAAAAATCGCCTGCAACTGATCGCGCTCGGTGTCATCGGCTTCTTCAACAATCGGGCGATAGCGCACTTCCACCGGATAGGTCCGACCGGAGACTTCAATAATCGGCGCATTATTAAAGTGGCGCGAAAAGCGTTCCGGGTCGATAGTCGCGGAAGTGATAATGATTTTTAGGTCAGGACGCCGCGGCAGCAACTCTTTCAAATAGCCGAGCAGAAAATCGATATTCAGGCTGCGTTCGTGCGCTTCGTCAATAATGATGGTGTCGTACTGCATCAGCAGGCGGTCTTGCTGGATCTCCGCCAGCAGGATCCCGTCGGTCATCAGCTTGACCATCGTGTTATCACTTACGTGATCGCTGAAACGCACTTTGTAACCGATGCAACCGCCCGGCTCCGTTTTCAGCTCTTCCGCAATACGGTTGGCCACCGTTCGTGCCGCCAGGCGACGCGGCTGGGTATGACCGATCAGCCCTTTAATACCGCGCCCCAGCTCCATACAGATTTTCGGTAGCTGAGTCGTTTTACCGGAGCCGGTTTCCCCGGCGACGATCACCACCTGGTGATCACGAATCGCTTCGAGTATGTCCTGTTTTTTCTGACTAACCGGTAAATTGTCAGGATAAGTGATTTCCGGTCGTGCCGCTTCACGCAGCAGGACTTTCCCTGCCGCCTGGTCAATCTCTTTCGCCATCTCCTGGAAAATGGCCTGTTGTGCATCAGGATTTTTAACCTTCTTAACACAATGCAGACGGCGAGAAAAACGCAGTCTGTCGCGCAGCATCAGCGAATCCAGCCGCTGTTGCAAGGCAGTAAAGGTCAATTTTTGTTGTTCTGTCATAACGTTAGTGGGCAGTAGTCTGCCTGATTAATTTTCTTTTAAATGATAGATATAGAGTACCACATCGCGGCTTTCTATGCGTTGTTCAATAAATTCGAACATAGACTTCGATTTATTGCGCGATCTCTGTGGCAGGATTGTGAATAAAGTGTCAGCAAGCAACGGGGCATCGTCCATTCAAACATCTATAAGGAAACACCATGAGCAAGGTATTAGTTCTTAAATCCAGCATCCTGGCAGGGTACTCTCAGTCTAATCAGTTGTCCGATTATTTTGTTGAACAATGGAGCGAAAAGCACTCCGCTGATGAAATCACCGTTCGCGACCTAGCTGCAAATCCGATTCCGGTACTGGATGGCGAACTGGTTGGCGCTCTGCGTCCGAGCGATGCGCCGCTGACTCCGCGTCAGCAGGAAGCTCTGGCGCTTTCCGATGAGCTGATTGCCGAGCTGAAAGCCCACGACGTTATCGTTATTGCGGCACCGATGTATAACTTCAACATCTCAACTCAGTTGAAAAACTATTTTGACCTGGTTGCACGCGCAGGCGTTACTTTCCGCTATACCGAGAACGGTCCGGAAGGTCTGGTAACGGGTAAAAAAGCCATCGTTATTACCAGCCGCGGTGGGATCCACAAAGATGGACCAACGGACCTGGTGACGCCGTATCTGTCCACGTTCCTCGGCTTTATCGGCATTACCGATGTGAAATTTGTCTTCGCCGAAGGGATCGCATACGGTCCGGAAATGGCAGCGAAAGCACAGTCTGACGCAAAAGCAGCCATCGACAGCATTGTTGCTGCATAACCGGACACGGTCTTGATGTGGACTGTAGATATTCAGTCCACATCTCAATCCACTTACCTGTTTTCCCATAATTTCAACATCGCTTTGTGCTCTTCCTTAAGCACAATATGCGAGCGTCTGGCTCGAATAAAGATAATCGCTTCATCAACTGTTTTACAGTGTCCGTAACATAACAGCCATGCCGCCACTACCAGCGCACTGCGCGATAATCCCAATGCGCAATGGACCAGAACGCTGCCTTGCTCTTCGCGTAATGTTTCCAGCATCGCCACGGCCTGTCGGAGCTCCCCCTCTTCCGGAACCACCAGATCCAACATCGGTACACAGAAATAGAGTCGATCTTTTGTCGCTCGTCCACGAGGGAATTCAAAGGTGACGTCCAGAACCGCATTCTGTGCCGGAATATGTCGTGGAAACGCCCTTAAATAAACACCAGCAGTCATTTTGCTCACCGGCTCCAGGCGACGACAAAACCAACGCATAGATAGCCACATCCCGATGCGCCAGGGCAATGTCAGCCAGTAAACGGCGGGCGGGAGTTTCCCCTGACTATCTTTCCCTGTTGTTATCGCGCCAAGCCCACCGCACCCACGGCCAATAATGAGTAGCGATAATACTGGCCAACATAACCAGACTGACCACCATAACTGAACCATCATCATTAGCTCCATCAACACAATGCACGCGCCTACGACATATGAGGTAGCCTGAGTTTAACGGACACTCCTTCCTGAAATAGAATGGCATCAGAAGGAGCTAATAATGAGCAGAA
>NZ_JBDYCV010000159.1:0-5643 GCF_040495915.1 Shigella sp. FJ200513
TTTCTGCTCATTATTAGCTCCTTCTGATGCCATTCTATTTCAGGAAGGAGTGTCCGTTAAACTCAGGCTACCTCATTACCCACGGTTTACCATCTTTATGACTGGTTAACACCCCGGCAATCAGCTCCAGTTGTGGGTGCCACGGCTGCCCGGTGTAGATGAGAATGCCACCCGGTTCGATGGCATTGGCTAGACCTGCGAGTGAGTTTTTTACCTGCTCATTTTCGGGAAAAAGCTCATATAGGCCAGAGACAATCGCCAGCGTAGGCCGCGGAGTTAACGCGCTGAGTTCCTCCGGGTTAAACGCATCGCCCTGTTCAAAACGCACCCGCCCAGACATTCCCCGTTGGGCAATCATCTCTTGCCCCTGTGCAACATTTAACTCACTGTAATCACGTAACAAAATATCGCTTACGGCAGGCTCGTTTGCCAGCGCATCCAGTACATAGCGTCCATGCCCTGCGGCAATGTCAACCACGCGGACGGCTAAACCTTTGGCGTGGAGATCGGCAACGGCTTGTTTAATCAATATTTGCAAATGGGTTTTGCGCTGGCGAATACCGCGCCATCCAACACTGTTCAGGTAGATTTTGTCGATTAAACGCCCGAATGCGTTACTGCCTTGCGGTTGATTTTGATAGACATAATCCAGGGAACTGCCTGAATCAAAGCCGGTACTCATTCCGAGATGCAGGCCCGCAGAGTGCGCACCGAACAATTTCATCGCCTTTCGCATAAAGCGATACGCTAAATCAACCGGCGATAATGGCACGGGTCCACCAGAAAGGAGCCGCCATCGATCCGCTGATGGTCCTGTGCGGTCTTCATGCTGATAATCAAATTTTTGCGATTTGTTAGCATATAAGCGGCAGATAAAGCTTTGCATTTTTTCAAATGCCTGCGCCCTGTTCTCTTCACCCAATGTGTCGTGATAAAAGCCTGGCAGCAGATGCAGCTCTTTCAGAGGGCTACGTAATCTCTGATAAAAATCAATCTGCGGTTGGCGATGCACCACATAGTCATCACCTGATATCAGAAGTTGCGTGGGGAGCGTAATCGCCGCCGCATCGCTAACAATACGTTCAGACGTTTTATAGAGATCGAGCAAGATATTGACGGCAATCGCCCGTGTGATCAGCGGATCATTATTGAAACTCGCCACCCGTTGCCGATCGTGGGTCAAATAGCGCCCTTTCACATAGGAATTAATAAAAAATAGACCACGCAGACGATGCCATAACGCCAGCGCAGGACGTGCCAGCGGCACATACAATTTAACCTTAAAGGCCGGAGAAGCCAGCACCAGCCCACGAATTGCAGGTGCATAATCATGAACCCATGTGGCAACAAGCACTGCGCCGACGCTTTGCGCGATCACTACCACCTCTTCCAGTCCGACCTGGCTGTCGCTGGCAGCAAAACGGACAAATTCATCGACATCCTGCACTGAGCGCATAAGAGACGGGCTATAACCACGCGGCCCCGAATTTTTTCCATGCCCCCGGGCATCCCAGGCATAAAAAGCAGTATCAGGCATCGCCAGTTCATCAACGAGATGTTGTAGACGACCAGAATGTTCATGCCCGCGATGAAATAAGACGATGACCTTTTTCGCCCCTGGCTGTAAAGTGGGCCAGTGCCGATAATACAATGCTGTATTATCACTGGTGGTAAAAAAATGTTCCCCAGGGATGCGTGAATTTTCCATTTTCTCTATTTTCCTTCAGTAACAGCAGTAGCGAATAAAATAAAAAAATACCGGAGCGGTGAAAATTAATGAGTCAATCCTGTCAAGGAGTCCGCCATGTCCTAGTAATAGTTTTCCACTATCTTTAACACCAATATCTCGTTTGATGGCTGACATCACTACATCGCCGCAAAAACCACTAATACCAATTAACAAACCCGCTAATAATGCCTGTAATGTATTTAGCGGTGTCAGCAACGGTCCAATAATCAGTGACGCAATCATGGTGGTGATTACGCCCCCCAGCAGACCTTCCAGCGTTTTTCCCGGGCTGACTTTGGGGACCACTTTTCTTCTGCCGCAGGATTTCCCCCATAAATACTGTGCAATATCGTTTGACTCGGTTAACGCCAAAAGAAATAACACCAGTAACGCCCCGCCCTGGATATTTATGGTTGGCAACATTAATAGCCAGGCGGCATGACTCAAGGCAAAAACGGTCATTATCCATCCCCAAAAAATGGCGCTCACGGTATGCTGAAAACCGGAGGGGTCACCCACAAAAACTCGCCAGGTGGCTAATATCAGAAACCCAGTCAAAGGTATAAATAACAGAAACAGCTCAAAGCAATTAAAACCGATAAGCAAATAGTTAAGAGGAATAACCCAATATAACCAACGCGAAAAATGTACGGATATAAGCGTACAATATTCTTTCAATGCCAGAAAACTTATCAGCGTAAAAAACGTCAACGTCATCCAGCGTGGGCCTGAAATCACCAGTGAAAAACAAATGACGATGCCCCACCAGGTACGAATACGTAATGTAACTTCATCCCCTTTTCTCTCAGGTAACCGCCATAGCAGAAAACGGTTTATCAGCTTGCTAAAATTAACAACGCGAAAAGTGTTGCCAGAGATTTTTCCAGCATTATCTTTCAGCGCTCATAAGAAGCACACTCCGACAACGATTAATCGCAGTACAGATAAGCAGAATTGAAGCAATGCTCCATAAAAGATTATTCCATTGCATCCACTGTGGATAAATGGCAACGGCCAGACCCCACAGACCAAATATTAACGCGCGATCACTTTTGCCAAATGGACCGGCATAACTGCGAACACCGTTAATCGTCTGCGCGAGTAAACCGCAAAACTCGGTCAATATGGTGCAAAATAACATGAGTATCACGAGTGATGCGTTACTTTCCGGTAAAAATAAAAACGGTAAATAGAGCGCAATATCGGAAATAACATCGCCAGTCTCATTCAAAATCGCCCCCAGACGTGTTTGCTGATTGCACTCACGCGCCAACATGCCATCCAGCGCATTGAGCGCCATACGGATAAAAAGCACGATGGGCAATAGCAAAAAGAGGATGGGTTGTGCCACCAACACCAACAGCAATCCGGTAAAAAGAGAAAGCGCCAGTGCCGTAAGAGTGATGTGATTCGCTGTAACGTGGTGCTTATAAAGCCAAAACATCGTCGGCCTTAACAGCGACTGAAAGAGCGGTTTTATCTGGTAGAGCGTCATTATCAATCCTTGATAATTCGGTTTGCGCTATGGTGCATCAATTCCCCTGACGGAGATATCGCAACACGCCGCTTCATTAAAAATTCAGAATATATCAAGGTATTGGGGGCTCACTGTCAGGAATGATTATCCCCAATAAATCAAGTAGTTAAAAATTATTACGCTGTTATTCAATACAACTCATCAAGTTTCCTCATCGCTTGTTCCCGTATTGCGCGCGTCTTACCGTTAAGCGCCAGCTGGCGGACTAAATCCAGTTCAGGGTTAACAAGCTCTAACGCCAGCAAAGGATCACGTTTCAGCCTCGCCTTCAATACATCAACTGGAAAGCGGGGATTATTCATCGCCACAATCCACCACTCGGGATCAATTTCTGCCGCCAGTGCCGCAGAGGGGGTGTGGCGGTTGCTAAGTGCGCCGAACTTGAAAAATGTGAGATTGCTTTTCGCCAGTGTACTCCACCATATACGATCCGGTTGTTTTGCCAGTACATCCAGTTGTGCTAACGCATCGGGGTCGAGTGCATAATAAACACGTAATGCTTCATCAACCTGCGCACGGGAGCTATTTTCCTGCCTCAGAAAAAACTTCGCCCAAATATCATTGCGTGGCGTGTTTTGCTGTAATTCCTTGAGAACAACAGCGGGTAAATTATCCCAACTAACTAATGCACTCTCTAAAAAGTCCCAGTCTTCCAAACGTATCAGGGCGGCGGCATTTAATAGCATCTGGTCATCAACTTCGCCGTGGCTAATCAGCTCAGACAAAATCATATCAGCGCTGGTTTCATATGCATCTGAATCTGCTTTCGGATTATTTTTCCGATGCGATAAAGCACGTTGCCAAATTTTTTGTTTCATCGACGTGCTCAGATACTGATTTTTCGCCAGATTACTCCACCCCTCAGGATCGTTGAAACGTGTCAATAACCGTTGTAAAGCAGCGTCAGAGTGAATTACCTGCATATCCCGACAGCAAAAGTAGGCAGGGGATTTTTTCTCCATCCTTTTAACAAAATTAAACTGTAAGTTATCTGGCAATGCTAAAAATAACACACGTATTAGATCATCGTCATTCTCGAATTTTTGGTATAAATAGGCTGCAACTTTGTCACTCTCTTGTGGCGTCATCCGCAATAATTGACCATGGTGTTTCATCTCTGCCAGCTTGAACGCTAAGCTTGTGACAACATTGTTTGATGAATCGTTCGCCAACTGCATTGCCTGATTGTAAGTGAGTTGTCCTCCAGCACCGACCTGACGAATAGAGGAATCATCACTGCGGATATAGCCATCAATAATGGATTCGGGCAATAACCACGCATCTTTATAAAGCTCCTGAATGATCATATCCCAATCTCTTTTCGCCAGAGTCATGACGATATCCAGAGGGAGATTTTCACGTAGCGCAAGATTCAACGGACCGACACCATCAGGTAGACGACTCATTCGCGTCATTATTTCGACAGAGAGCGGTTCACGGTCGAGCAACCCCAGAACAACAGGCTGGTAACCCAATTGCTGATCGGTCAACTCCAGAATCTCATTGTCAGGCATATATCTCGCCATACTTTCAATCGTTTGTTCATCATTGCTATTAATAAGTTGTTTGCGTAGGTTAGCTGAAATTCCTTTAAGCCTTGGGAGAGTTCGCATTATGGCAAGATCAAATGTCGCAATATCTCGTCCTTCAAATGCAGCAACGTTGCCTTCATCCAGCATTTGCAATTCCTGCACTAACTCAGGAGAAGGCTTAGGGCGAAACAGCGCTTCTTTTTTCATCTGATTACAGACATTCCCTGCCATGCGAATATTGCTTCGCTTAAAAATTTCTTTCAGAGCATCTTCATCATTTATTAGACCCCAATAATATGCATCAGGATTTATTATCATCAGCGCTTTTTTGACATTTTCAGTGTCATTTTTGTCACTCGCACGGACCATGAATTCACTATTTGTCGAAGACGCAACAACAGGTGCAATTATGTCATTGATAAATACCCCACGCGCATTAATACTCCCCTTAATCGTAGACGGATTATCGTAATATGAGTCGATAAATACCAGTCCACTTGCATTTATCGAACCGGTAATTAACAGTGGTGAATCCGTAACTATATTCGTTGCCGTCACGTTACCGAGAATAACCCATGGATTAGAAAGAGAGAAAGTGGAAATATTACCTTTGACTGTCAAATTGCCAAGAACAATCAATTTTTGATTACTCTCTATATTACCTTCTACCACTAAATCGCCACGATGCACTTTCCAGTCCGATGCAGATAAACCGAAGGGGACAAGATTCACGCTACTGTTGATAGCTTGTTCAACTTGTTGTTTATCTTGGTAATGCTGCCAACTTACTGATTTAGTGTATGATGGTGATTTTAAGGTGCTTGCGTGGCTTCCATTTCCATCAG